>DASQCG010000029.1:0-3749 GCA_035634825.1 Thermomicrobiales bacterium
GGGGAGCGCCGACGGATGGAGGTACGCGAGCGATCGAGTCGAGGTGCGCGCGGCTGGCGCGATCTCGGAGATCGTCCTCCGCAATGATCGGAGCGCCGCGACGTACCGGTTCGCGACACGTGGAGGCGGGCTGGTCACGGGGAGCGTAGATGCGCATGTCCCAGAAGGGCAAGCGCTTGTCACGGTCGCGTGCGACTCGGCAAGCGGCGACACGTTGCGGACAAACCGATCGACCTCGATCTCCGGCATGTCTGACTGGCAGACGATTCATTTTTCCGGGCTGTGCCCCGACGAAACTGCCAGCGTCGACGTGCGGATTCAAAGGCGCGGATCTGGCGAGATCCTTTTGCGGCAAGCCGGGCTGCAATTCAACCCGAACCACTCGCCTGCTGCCCCGGATTGAAGATGCTGAGGCGGAGTTCGCGACGCAAAAGGAAACGCCCCCTGCACGAGGCAGGGGGCGCCGGGCGGTTGCCTGACCGTTAGGCCCGCATTGCGTGACCAGGTCCGGCACTCTCGTAGGACTCGTGCTCGAGCAATCGCCCGCGCTTCCACGGAGTGCCCAGGGCCGGCAGCAGATAGCGGTCCAGACCGATCCAACCAGCAACCTTCCAACCAAGAACCAGGAAGACTCCGAGACCGAACAGAACCGGGTTGGTGCTCGCGGAGCCTGCCAACTGGAAGTTGAAGTTCATCAACGTTCCGAAGAAGGCAGCAATGCCGACGAGTGCCCCAACGATCAGGCCGATTCCGACCAGGAACTCCCCAACCGCGATTACCTTGGCGAACCAGGTGTACCACTCGTGCTCGAGCATGTAGTTGAGGAAGGACCTGAACCAGTCGTAGGTGATGGAAGGACGACCCTTGTCAGGAATCGCCACTGCACCTTCCCAGTAACCCTTAAGCGCCGTGCCGCCCTTCATCCAGGCGTCGTCGCGAAGCTTGTGCTCTCCAGCGGCAGCCCATTCGCGGCCGACGAAGAAGCGAAGCGGGAGCCAGAGCAACGCGTAAAAGGTGCTGCCCATGATCAGCTTCCAGAACCCGGGATCATCCATTTGGCCCGGGGAGACGTCACGGGATACCGTGACTTGCACCCCCTCAACAGGAATCCTGGACGCCTCGTACCAGCCGGCGACGATGATTGCAGCCAGCATGATGTAGGTCCAGATCGTGGACCCTATGATGGCATCGCTGTTCCACAGGGCGCTGCCGCTCAGTGAAAACAATCCATCCGCGAACGCCCAGCACAAGAAGACGTACAGCCCTGCAGAGACCGCAGTCAACGCATACATACGACTCCTGGTCATCTCACACCTCCATTTGGTCTGGCACCGCCCGTGCGTCACCGTTCCAGCTGTCGGAAACAAGGTACTTCTCAAGCCGTTACGCACCCATATCTCACCCAATGCAAACATTACAACTTCGTCACATTCCTATAGCCGCCGTTGCCCGAAATCAAGGAGGATATGAGCAGATTCTGTAGCGTTAGCTGCGGTTCCAGGTCCAATCCTGGATTTCCGGCGGATCCTGCAAGTGCTCTCGCGTGTATGCGACCGACTTATTGATCAAGCCATCGAGTTCGGCCATATGCCCTTCCGCGGTCGAATAGACTCGGCGTACCCTCCGCAGTACCTCTTTAGCCAGGTGATAGCGGCTCATGTGATTGAGGATGGTCATGTCGAACGGCGTTGTAGTCGTGCCTTGCTCGATGAAGCCCCGCACGTGGAAACGCTCGGCATGAACGCGCCCGTGGATGATTTCATGAATGGCCCGTTGGTAGCCGTGGAAGGCGAAAACGACCGGTTTGTCGGCTGTGAAGAGCTCGACAAAGCGTGTCTCGGACATGCCGTGCGGATGGACCTCCTGCGGGAACAGCGTCATCAGATCCACGACATTGACGAAACGAACCTTGAGGTCCGGCAAGCGGTCCCATAGCCAGTCCGCTGCCCCCAGGGCTTCGAGCGTCGGCACGTCGCCGGCGCAGGCAATCACGACATCCGGTTCCTGCCCGTCGTCGCTGCTCGCCCAACGCCAGATCGAGGCGCCGGCCGCGCAGTGGTCGATTGCTTCGGCCATGGGCAGGTACTGCAAGTGGGCTTGTTTATCGGCGACGATCAGGTTGACGTAATTCCTGCTTCGCAAGCAATGGTCAGCCACGGAGAGCAGGCAATTCGCATCCGGTGGAAGGTAGATCCGCGCCACGGTGCCCCGCTTCGTGAGCATGACGTCGATCAGACCCGGACCCTGGTGACTGAAGCCGTTGTGGTCGTTTCGCCAGCTGGTCGAGCTCAGCAGCACGTTCAGTGAGGCAACCGGGTCCCGCCACGCAAGATTTCCCGCTTCCTGAAGCCACTTCGTGTGCTGGATCGTCATCGATGAGGAGACCATGGCAAAGGCTTCGTAGGTAGCGTACAAGCCGTGGCGACCGGTCAACGTGTATCCCTCGAGCCACCCTTCGCAAAGATGCTCGCTCAGCACTTCCAGCACCCGGCCGTTGTGGGAGAGGCCGCTGTCGATTTCGAGCAGCGGACCGACGTAGCAACGGTTCTCGACTTCGAGGATGTTGTCGAGCCGGTTCGATGCCAGCTCATCCGGACAGAAGACCCGGAAGTTCTGCTGTCGCTTGTTCTGCACGAAGACATCGCGCAGCAGTTTGCCGAGTGGTCGAGTGTTCTCTTCCCGCGTTACTCCATGGCGGTCGAGCGTCACGGCATAGTTGGTGAAATCGGGTACCACGAGGTCGACCAACACACGGCCACCGTTCGCGATCGGGTTCGCGCCCATCCGGCGGTCGCCGGTCGGCGCCAATGCGGCGAGCTCTGGCAGCAGCGAGCCTGATTCGTCAAACTGCTGCTCGGGCAGGTAGCTCCGCAGCCACTGTTCGAGCATCTCAAGTTGCTTCTTGTCACTGCCGACTTTCGAGAGCGGCACCTGGTGCGAACGGAAGGTGCCCTCGACCGGTAGTCCGTTCACGACCTTAGGTCCCGTCCAGCCCTTGGGTGTGCGGAGAACGATCGCCGGCCACGAGGGGCGATCGGTCACGCCGTTGCGCCGGGCGTCATCCTGGATAGCGCGGATCTCGTCGTGACAGGCATCGAGCGTCGACGCCATCTGCTGGTGGACGCTCGCCGGGTCGTCACCGTCAACCACATACATCCGATATCCCTGGCTCTCGAGGAACTTGCCGATCTCATCATCGGAAGAGCGGGCCGAGTCAGTCGGGCTGGCAATCTTGTAGCCGTTGAGGTGCAAGATGGGCAGGACCGCGCCATCGCGGGCAGGATTCAGGAATCGGGTCGATTTCCACGAACCGGAGAGTGGGGCGGTCTCTGCCTCGCCGTCCCCGACAACCGCGACCGCGATCAGATCAGGGTTGTCGAACGCGGCGCCGAAGGCATGACTCAGGACATATCCCAGCTCGCCGCCTTCATTGATCGAGCCGGGCGTCTGGACGCTGACGTGGCTGGGAATGCCGCCGGGGGTCGAGAATTGCCGGAAGAGCAGTCGCATCCCGTTGGCATCAGCCGTGATCGCTGGGTAAATCTCGGAATAGGTGCCCTCGAGGTAGATCTGGGCAACGACCGCGGGACCACCGTGACCTGGTCCGGCCAGGTAGATCGCGTTGACATCCCGCTCGCGGATCAGGCGGTTTATGTGGACATAAACCAGGTTCAATCCGGGTGATGTACCCCAGTGTCCAAGCAGTCGCGGCTTGATGTCGTCGAACGTGAGCGGGCGGCGCAGGAGCG
>DASQCG010000030.1:0-2901 GCA_035634825.1 Thermomicrobiales bacterium
GATCCCGGGCTCACCGCGATCGGACAGATCCGTGAGACGGAGCTGCGCTCAGCCGCGACGGCGCTGGGAATTGATCGACTGACCTTCCTGGATCAGATCGATGGCGATCTGGCCCAGGCAGAAAGCGGCCCGGTACTGGCCCGGATCGTCGCCGAGATTCGCGCGTTTCGGCCGCAGGTGGTCGTCACGTTCGGTCCGGACGGCGCCTACGGGCACCCCGATCACATCGCGATTTCGCAGTTGGCAACGTCAGCCGTCGTGCTGGCCGCTGATCCGGAATTCCGGGTGGTCGGCGACAGCGAGCCGGTCCGGGTGCAGAAGCTCTACTACCGGATCTGGACCGAGTCCGAGCAACCGCCGTTCACCTCGGTTTTCGGCGACGTTGGGATGGATATCGACGGCGTACGTCGTGACTGGGTCGCCTGGCCCGAATGGGCAGTCAGTGCCCGGCTCGACACGGCGGACTACTGGTGCGAAGTGCAATCCGCCGTGCGGAGTCATCAAAGCCAGGTCGGCATGGTCCCTGGGCTATGGGATCTCAGCCCTATTGTGCTGCGGGAGCTGTGGGGAACACAGCAGTTCTACCGGGTCATGAGCACCGTGCCGGTCGCGGACACGATCGAAGACGACCTGTTTTCCGGACTTCGGGACCAGATCGAGTTGCCTGACTCGCGCGGGCGCAAGGAAAACGCGGGGCCGGTCAAGCAAGCGAGTCTTCGTGACTGAGCCAATACATATAGGAAGGATGATCAATATGGTGATGGTCGTAATTCTGGTTTTGGTTGGGATGCTCGTGAATGTCGCGAGTCTGCCCGATAGTGAATGAAGAGGCGCGTAATGGAACTCCTTATCTTGATTGGATTGCTGATCGGACTCGGGATATTGGCAAATGTTGTTGGTGTAGACAGCCGGGATCGATTTCCCGGCATGAGCATCTAGCAGGGTCCCGAGCATATATATGAAGGACTACATCTATGGAAATGGTGATCAATCCCGGCGTGGTCGGCTCTGTCCGACCGCGCCGGACCCTCTTGAGAGATTTCAATAGCGCAAACATCGCGGCCGGTTTGACGGCTGGACTCTTCTATCTATTCGGGGCGATCCCGCTTTTCCTCAGCGCGGCCCAGCGGCTCAACCTGTCCGCCGCCGAAACCACGAGTTGGTTCTTCATCACGTTCATGACCTCGGCAGTCAGCAGCCTGGTGCTTTCGATTGTGCTGCGGACACCCGTGCCGATCGGCTGGAGCGTGCCGGGCCTGGTGTTCCTGGCCACGATGGGAGATCGCTACACGCACGCCGAGATGGTGGGCGCGTTCATGGCGGCCGGGGTGCTCATGATTCTCCTCGGCTTGCTCGGCGTGGGTGAGCATCTGATGCGCTTCCTGCCACTGCCGATCGTGATGGGGATGTTCGCCGGCAACGTGCTGGTCTATGTGACTGGGGTATTCACGACGCTGGATCACCAGCCATGGTTCGTGGGAGCGGCGATCGGCGGTTACCTTGTGTCGCGCGCGCTGGGACGGCTCTGGCTCCCGCCGATGTTCGGCGCGGTGCTGGCGGGACTGGTTGCGGCGGCCATCGGTGGCCAGATCAACACCGGCGCCCTGGAATGGAGCGCGCCGACGGTGACCGCGATCGGTCCGGAGTTCCATCTCGGTAGCCTCGCCGCACTGACCATTCCTTTGGTGGTCATGGCAATCGGTATGGGCAATGTGCAGGGTCTCGGGCTGCTCGCAGCCCAGGGCTACCGTCCACCGGTGGCAAAGATGACGGCCATCATGGGTCTGACGACGCTCATCAACGCGTCATTCGGCGGTCACGTCTCATCGATCCAGAACAATGGCGCGGCGATCCTGAGCGGGCCGGATGCCGGTCCGCGCGAGCAACGATATGTTGCCAGCGTGATCGCCTCGGCAATCGCGGTCGTGCTCGCCCTGTGCGCGGCAACGGCCGGATCGCTCCTCGGCTTGCTGCCGCCCGGGCTGGTTCCGGCATTGGCGGGTTTGGCGCTGATGAGCTCGATGATAGATGCGTTGCAGAAGGCGACGAAGACCGACCTCTCCCTGGGCGCATTCTTCGCCCTGGTCATCGCCGGCTCGGGCTTGACCATCCTGGGTATCGGTCCCGCATTCTGGGCTCTCGTCGGCGGAATGGTCGTGTCGGCAATGCTCGAGCGACCGGCCCTGATGGCTGCGTGGCGAACCGGGAGCCAGGCCAGGACGGCTTCCCATATGCCGCCCGATCGCACCTCGATGTCAAACCCCGCCGGAGATCTGGCCCAAGCCCAGATTTGTCCGGCCTGACACTCCTCCGGCCGTCCGACGAGACGGGATCGCACAACGCAATTCAACCAGGCAGTTCCGCCGCGCAGGTCATGGCCGAGGGCTTCGCGCGGCGAACCTGGTTAACCGAGTAGGGACTGTCCTGGACTGGCGCCGGGCAATCCTGACACTTGAAACTCTCTAATCCCCACAACTTACATGCTCCTCTACATGGTCTCGATGATGTGCGACAGGTCCCGGCTGCCTATCGTGGAAGACGTCAATCAAGTCCACGCAACGGAGCGTGAGCGAGGTGACATACGTGTTTCGGACCCGACCGCATTCGGGTGCGCGCGGTTGGCTGGAGGATCGGCGGCCGCGCGTGAGGATTGCACTTGACGGCTTCAGCAGGCGAGCCAATCGCCCGTGAGGCCGAAGAAGGAGATTGACGGTGGCGCTTGCAATGCCAACCAATCAACCGGAACTGCCGGACCACGTCCGTCGCAGGGATTTCCGGGTGATTCGCTCCGGAAAGGTAGCGATCGATCAAGGTCAGACGGTGACGATCGGTTCGCTGCCGCTCGAGCGTGGAGGCGTGCTGCCAGATGTCGAAATTCGTTACCGGACCTGGGGCACACTG
>DASQCG010000031.1:0-4523 GCA_035634825.1 Thermomicrobiales bacterium
GTCGTGGTGGTGATCCTGACGATCATCGCGATGACGGTGTTGCTGCGGCTGCTCGATCGCATGTTGAGGAGCAGCTATGCAGGCGGCTAAGCGTCCGGCCATCTCCATCCCGACCCGCCGGCATCCCAGCGGCGCGCGCAAGGAAGGCGCTCCCGTAGCCTGGGCGATCCTCGCCTGGGTCGTCGGCCTGATCGTCTTCTTCCCGGCCTTCTACATCGTCGCCACCGGCTTCAAGTCGGAGGCCACAGCGGTGCAGCTGCCGCCCAAGTTCATCCCGATCCCGGGTCACCCCGATCTGGGCTGGTTCAACCAATTCATCTTCGACCCGACGCTGGAACAGTACCGAGAGGTCAAGAGCCGGGGCTTCGTACCCTTCTTCGAGAACTCGATCATCGCCTCGCTCATCTCGACCGCAATCGTCCTCGTCCTGGCGGTGCCGGCCGCCTATGCACTGGCTTTGCGGCCGATGAAGCACTGGAAGGACATCCTCTTCTTCTTCATCTCGACCAAGTTCATGCCGCCGGCCGGCATCATCATCCCGCTCTACATCATCTTCAAGAACGCCCATCTGCTGAACACGATCCAGGGTCTGGTCATCATGTACACGGCCATGAACCTGCCGATCGCGATCTGGATGCTGCGCTCATTCTTCGAGGAGGTGCCGCGGGACATCATCGATGCCGCCCGCGTCGACGGCGCCGGGATCTTCCGCGAGATGATCGAGATCCTGGTTCCGATGGTCGGGCCGGGGATCGCCGCCACGGCCTTCCTGTCCATGATCTTCGCCTGGAACGAGTTCTTCTTCGCCGTCAATCTGGTCGCGACGGAGAAGGCGGCGACGGTGCCACTCTTCATGCAGAAATTCATCACCTCGGAGGGTCTCTTTTGGGCCAAACTATCGGCCGCGAGTACGATGGCGATCGCGCCTGTCGTCATCCTCGGCTGGATCTCACAACGCCAGCTCGTCCGCGGCCTCTCGATGGGCGCAGTGAAATAGGAACGGTTGATGGTGGTTGGTGGATAGTGGATGGAACGAACAAGGGGCTTACCTGATTCCAACCACCATCAACCAACTACCAACCACCCAACAGGAGTTCGTCATGAAAGCGGTCGTAGTCGAAAAGCCCGGCGTGGTCCGGGTTGAGAATGTGCCGGAGCCGGTGGCCGGGCCGAAGGACGTCGTCGTCCAGGTCGGCGCCTGCGGTATCTGCGGCACCGATATCCACATCATCGATGGCGAGTTCCCGCCGACCAGCTACCCGATCATCATCGGGCACGAGTTCGGCGGCACGGTCGTTGATGTCGGCGATCAGGTCGTCGGCGTCAAGGTCGGCGATCGCGTCGGGGTCGACCCGACGCTGAACTGCGGCGAGTGCTACTTCTGCCAGCGCGGCCAGGGCAACCTCTGCGAGCGCTGGAACGCGGTCGGCGTCGGCCATCATCCGGGCGGGTTCGCCGAGTGCGTGGCCGTGCCGGAGCGCGCCGTCTACCCTCTCCCGGAGGGAATGTCCTTCCAGTCCGCCGCGCTGATCGAGCCGGTCAGCTGCGTGGTCCACGGCTTCCACCTGATCAGCCCGCGCCCGGGCGATAGCTACCTGATCTACGGCGCAGGGCCCATGGGCTTGCAGAACGCGCAGGTCGCCCGCTTCTACGGCGCGCGCGAGGTCGCGATCATCGATATCAACCCGGACCGGCTGGAGGTGGCCCGCTCGTTCGGCTTCGAGACGCTCGGGCAGGCGCTCGACGACGTCAAATCGGCCGCGCCGCGCGGTTTCGATATCGTGATCGAGGCCACCGGCAAGACGAAGGTCGCCGAGATCGCGCTCAACGCGGTGATCCGGGGCGGCAAATTGCTGCTCTTCGGCGTCTGCCCGCCGGGCGAGAAGGCGGCCTACGAGCCGTACAGGATCTACAACGAGGAGCTGACGATCATCGGCTCGATGGCGGTCCTCCGGAGCTACGGCCCGGCGATCGATATCCTGCACGCCGGCGCGGTCGACACCGAGAAGATGGTCACGCACACCTTCCCGATCGACCAGTTCGCCGAGGCCGTCGAGCTGGTACGCAAGGGCGGCGGCCTGAAAGTGCAGATCGACCCGTCCGCGTAGGAGAGCGGAGTTGTAGCGTCGCATGGCCATGCGACCTCGCCCGCCTGACGCCGCTTTCCCGGGCCTGAAGACCCGGGCTGAAAGATGAACCCGGCTGAAGCCGGCTGATTGTGCTCGAATCGAAATGTGGCGCGGGTGCCTCTGTGCCCCGCGATGACGCGAAGCGGCATGACGGCGCGGACGGCCGACTGGCTTGCATCCGTTTGCTGCCCTTTTCGCCGCACCATCATCGCCCTGCGGGCGACGATGGTCAAAGGGGCCGGGGCTACGTGTCGGGGACCCGATCTGCAGCCTGCTCTAGCTGGCTTATTGGATGTAGCCTGGTGCTTCAGCGCCGGGCGGTATTGGAGGATTACTGATGCGGCAAATCGTATTGGAGCGCCCGCAGTCGATCGTGATGCGGGACGCGCCGAAACCCACCCCGCGACCGGGCGATGCCCTCGTCCGCAGCGAGCAGGTCGGGATCTGCGGCTCGGATCTGCACGCCTACCACGGCAAGCATCCATTCATCACACTGCCGGTCGTGCCCGGTCATGAAGTGGTCGGCACCGTCGAGGCGCTCGGCGAGGGCGCCACAAACGTCAAGGTCGGCGACCGCGTCGTGCTCGAGCCGAATATCGTCTGTGGCGAGTGTGTCCACTGCCGCTCCGGCCGCTACAACCTCTGCGAGAAGCTGACCGTGGTCGGCTGCGTCGGCCCGCTCGACGGCGCAATGGGCGACTACTTTATCGCCCCGGCCGAACGGCTGATCCCGGTCGACCCGCTGCTCGATCTGACCCAGGCGGCGATGGTCGAGCCGCTCGCGACCGGTACCCACGCGGTGCGCGTGGCCGGCGGCACGAACGGCAAGCGGGTGGCGGTGCTCGGTAGCGGCTCGATCGGCCTACTGACCATGCAGGCGGCCAAAGCCGGCGGCGCGGCGGCAATCGTCGTCACCGACCTCAGCCCCGCCAAGCGGCAACGCGCAATGGATCTCGGCGCGAACGCCGCCTGCGATCCGCGCGAGCCCAATGTGGTCGATGAGATGCGCGCCATCCTTGGCGGTCCGGCCGATGTGGTCTTCGATTGCGTCGCGATTCAGGCCACGATGGACCAGGCGATCGCCCTCGCACACAAGGGCGGCACCGTCGTGGTCGAAGGGGTGCCCGAGGCAGACGTGACCGTGCCGCTGGCGATCATCCAGGACCGCGAGATCCGCATCCAGGGAACGGCCATGTACACCCGCGAGGACATGCTCTCGGCCATGAACCTGATTGCCGATGGCGCGGTCGACGCGGAGTCGCTGGTGACGAAGACGATGCCGCTCGAGCAAGCAGCCGATGCCTTCGCCGCAGCCGACGCCGGCGGCGAGATCAAGGTCCATCTCAGGGTCTGACCTCCCTACTCTCACGTCCGGGAGTAGGTCCGGGGATCCGCACGCACCGTCTGCAGGGCCATTCCGGCTGTCGGCTGTGCTACGCCTTTTTGTTCGTGCACAGAACCATCCGGCGAAACCCGTCGTATACCGGCGCGTGTCGGCTACCACAGCATCGAATGCGCCACGACCAGCAGCGATTCATCGAACGGGCCCAACTCGCGAATCCAGGCCGTGCTCCGCGCCGATACCGATGGTTCGGCCGCTGCCGTCCAATTCGTCCCATGAGGAAGGGGTATAGCCATGACCGTCGATCTCATGTCCAGACACCTCAACCGGCGTCAACTCGCGATCGGAGGTGCAGCCAGCCTCGCAGCACTCGGTTTCCGGCCGTCACAGTTGCTGACCGCCTCGGCCCAGAGTTCCACTGATCTCTCGGCGATGGGCTTCCCCGAGCTTGCGATCACCATGACCGATACCGCCTTCGAGAACGTCCCCAAATCGACTGAGGCCGGGCGCTACCTGCTCAAGCTGACAAGCAACCTCACCAGCAATAACAACGGAGGCGCAATTGGCATCTTTTCGCCGACCGCGGCCGGGGTCAGCGTCAAGGCGGCACTGAAGATCATCGGTGCTGCCGGTGCGGCAGAGGCGACACCCGCGGGCGGCATGCCCGAAGCCACGCCCATGGCCGGCACACCGGAAGCCGGTGGCGGAGAAGCACAGCAAATCCCGCTGTCGATCTACCGGATGTACTTCGCCGGAGGAGTCGCCGCCGAAATGGGCGCAACCGGCGAGGCGGTCATTGACCTGATCCCCGGCAACTACATCGTCTGGGGCGATGACCCAACCGCTCCGCAGACGCCCTCGATCATGAAGGTGACCGGTGACTTCCCGAAGGTCGTCAAGGAACCGCAAGCCGATATCACCGCCACGCTGATCGACTTTGCGATCACGATGGAGGGGAATCTGACCGCCGGCAAGCACCTCATGAAGGTCCAGCATCACGGCGCCCAGCCGCATTTCCTCGAAATCGAGAAGGGCCCGAACTCGATGACCAA
>DASQCG010000032.1:0-7991 GCA_035634825.1 Thermomicrobiales bacterium
CTGGACTGGCGCCTATCGCTGGCTGGCGGACAACGATTTGGCCGGCGTGTCCCGCACATCCCGCTTGCTGCGTGAAACGAACGTGCCAGTTCTCAGCGCCCGCGTAGCCGATGAGTTGCGCGAGCTCGCCGGCGTTGCCAGCGGCGACCATGTCCACGACAACCCGACCGCCGACACCCTGCTGGAGGGCTCGCAAGTGCTGTACTGGATTGCCCTGACCGCGATCCGTGCCGGCCTCACCGATTCGGAGATCGTCGAGGCGATTCGGACCGGGACCTCGGCCGACGTGCACGGTGTGCCGGTGGATCTCCCGCCGAAGCTCCGCGAGTTGGCCGATGAATGGCAGCGCGCATTCTTCCGGGCGCTCAGTGGTCTCATAACGAGAACCGTGGCCGAGGTCCATACGGCGGCGGCCGCGAGGGACACCAGCCTCTCCGCAATGCTCGCGCACGACCTGGCCGACCTGCGAGCTCGCCCGTACCTCGCCGAATACTTCGCGGCCGGGTAGTTCCTGACCGCACTTTGTGACCAATGTCAGGTCCCCAATCGGGAATGACCAGCCGATACTGAAGCCGGTAACGATTTCCATGGTTCAGGAGCCCGCGCCCTATGTCGTTCATGGGAGAGATCAACGATATTGGCGTCGCCGACCTGCTCTACCTGCTGGCCCTCCGGCAGCAGTCCGGCCGGCTCTCGGTCGTCGCCAACGGTGATGAGGTTTCGCTCTACATCGAGCACGGCAAGATGGTGCTCGTCACCTCGTCGAACATGGCGCTCCGGTTGGGCCGGATGCTGGTCCGGCTCGAGTTCCTGACCAATGATCGTCTGCGCGAAGCCTTGCGCCTTCAGGAGCAGATGAGCGGCAGGCGGCCGCTTGGCTCGATCTTGATCGACGGCGGATTCATCACCGAAGCACAACTCCACCAATGCATCGAGGAGCAGTGCATCGAGGTCCTGGCCCGGATCATCGCCGCTGAGTCCGGGATCTTCGTTTTCCACCGGGAATCCCGGGTCTCGCCGCAGACCGAGATCGTGCCGCTCAATTCGGATCGCATCCTGCTCGAGGCAACGCGACGCACCGACGAGATCACCAGGCTGCGCACCATGCTGCCGGACGAGCTGGCGCCGCTGATGCTTGGTCCGACCTTCGAGAGCGAAGCCGACAAGATGTCCGACAATGAGATTGTCGTGGCATCGGCCCTCTATGAGAAGCCAACCAACCTGCGGGAACTCACCGACCGGGTGCCGTTCGACGAGGTCACCCTCTGGCGTACGATCCTGCACATGCGCGAGCGCGGCTGGATCATCGCCGGGAAGTCCGACGCCGCATTCACGGAGGCGGGCTTGCAGCAGATCCACGTGGCCGCAGACTAGCGTCGGCCACGATCGCCAGGAAACACCCAACGGCCAGTGCCACGGCCGTAGCCAGCGCAGTCACGCGCCATTTGTCCGCATCACCGCGCGTGGTTTCGCCCGGCGGATCGATGATGTTCACCGTCGCGTCCTGCCCGCCTTGCGCAACCATCAGCGTGTTCACCGCGCCCGGCAAAGCCTGCGCAGCTCCGTCAGCAATCTGCCGGGAGACCGCCTCGTCACTATCCCGAGCGGTCACGGTGACGATCCGGCTGTATCGGCTCGCCTCCAGGTGGCCCTTGACGTCGGCGACGGGCATCGATGCGGCGTCCGCCACCATCTGCGCGAAGGCCTGTGAGGACACGACTGGGCCGATGTCGTCGAGGATCATCAGTTCCGGACGCTCAGAGCTTCCCGGGATCTCGGTGTCGCCGGGGAGTAGCACCGACGCTCGGAACGAAGTCTGATAATCGGCCGTCAGATTGCGGATTGAGAGGATGCCGAACACGATCGCCGGGGTCAGCAGCGCGATCCACCAGTACCGGCGAATCGCGCGCAGGAAATCGACCAGATCGTAGTCGTTGCTCATCGGCGCCGGTTCACTGGGACATCAATATGCGCCGCGTCCGAGGATTACGGCGGGGATCGTCCGCAGCACGACCTTGGTGTCGAGCCATGGCGACCAGTGCTCGGCGTAGTAGAGATCAAGCCGGACCATCTCGTCGAAGCTGAGGTGGCTCCGACCGTTCACTTGCCAGAGTCCGGTCAAGCCGGGCGTGACCGCCAACCGCTGGAGGTGCCACTCTTCATAGTTTGCGACTTCCTCCGGCATCTGCGGTCGGGGACCAACGAGGCTCATCTCGCCGTTGAGCACGTGCCAGAACTGGGGTAGCTCGTCGAGGCTCCAGCGCCGCAAAACGCGGCCGACCCGGGTCAGGCGGGGATCGTCGCGAAGTTTGAACAGGCGCGGATCCTGCGAATCATGCATTGCCATCAGTTCGGCGCGAAGCTCGTCTGCCCCATCGACCATGCAGCGGAACTTGACCAGCGTGAATTGCCTGCCATTCTTCCCGACTCGCGTTTGCCGGTAGAGGATCGGTCCCTGGGAGGTGGTGCGGATCAGGAGAGCGATGATCCCCATCGGAATTGCGGCGACGATCAACACAGCTGACCCTACGAGGGCGTCTATGGCGCGCTTGGCCAGGAGTTGCCCGCCCTGGATCGAGGCCGGCTTGACGCCGATCAACGGAAGCCCGCCAACCTCGCCGAGGTCGACGCGGTCGAGCGAAAGTTGGAGAAGATCTGGTACCACCTTGAACTGGACGGCGTGCCGGCGGCATTTCTCGATGATCTTCGGTACGAGGTGCAATTCATCAGCCGGCAGGGCGACGAGCACTTCGTCGACCGAATGCTGACCCACCAGTCGCTCGAGCTCGTCGATCGACCCGACCCGTTGAGCCCGGTGGACGCGGTGCTCGGTGGCCACGGACAGATCGGACGTTTCCGGCAGTTCGTTGACGAAACCAACCAGGTGATAGCCGAGCGCTGGGGAATTGAGCATCGCCTCCATAATCCGCCGCCCGGATTCGCCCGACCCGATCACGAGGACGCGATCGACATAGATGCCGCGCTTCCAGAGCGCCGTCCGCAGCGTCCGCGACACCATGCGGCGCATCACGAAGAGTGCGATGACGATTGCCCAGGCGAAGATGAAGACGAGCCGCGACGGAACAAACCGGGTCAGGAATGCCGTGAGCAGCACGCCGCCCATGGCTGTGGTGATGCCGCCGATGATCATCACGCTCTCATCGAGCAGCCCGGTTGATCTAGGCAGCCAGTAAACGCCCCGGATCAGAAGGATGATCAGAACCAGGCCGGCGAAGAGGAGCGCCCGATTCTGGAACTGCGAAAATGGTCGCCAGTCGTAGAAGGCAACTTCACCGCCGACCTCGTACTGGTATCTGAGCTGCCAGGCGATGCGAAAGGCCAGGAAGGCAAATATACCGTCCAGCAGCATCTGCCCTGCTCGCGCGCCGTACCGCATCCAGGGCAGGGCCAACGGGATCGTTCGAGTCTGGGCCCGGTGCGGAGTGGTCACCATCGTTTGGGTTTTTTGCACGCGAGGCATCCAGCCTTTCGTCGTGACCAAAACACCGTCCGACGTGGATGTGGGGATAGCGAACCTCAGTCGCGAATCATATCACGGCCAAAGCTGTAGTCGGGTGGATTTTGGCCACTCCACAGCGTCCGGCCGGTGTCATCGAACGAGGGCTACCCAAGTCCTGATCGCGTAGTCCCTTTGGGTGGGCGCAACCCGACTCTCTGGCAGTAGCCATCGGCAAAGCGGGAGAGCAGAATGCAGGGACGTTGGGTCCTTCCGTCCCAAAGGAGCCGCTCCGGAATGGCGCAAACCGACATCCACGACGCGCTCGTGAAGTCCGAATTCGACTTTCAGGGACGGCTTGGCAACTTCCTGATCTCAGACCTCCTCCAGATGATCCAGCTCTCTGGAAAGACCGGCACGCTGACGCTGCTGCAGGGCTGGAACAACCGCACGATCACGTTCGAAAAGGGCCGGATCAGCTACGTCGCTTCCGGCTCCCGCCTGCCCAGCCAATTCGACTTGCTGGTGCGCACCGGCCGGCTCACCCGGCACCAGGTTGAAGCATTCCGCCAGCGCCGCCCCGGCAAGACCGAAGAGGAGATGATCGACGAGCTGATCACGCGCAAGCTGCTTGATCGGGCCGCGATCGAGCGCTGCAACGAGCAACTCCTCGAATCCGCTATCTATACCCTCTTCCTCTGGCGCAACTGTGCGTTCACCTTCAAGGCCGGCGAGGTAAACAAGACCAACGGCGTCGTCGTTTCGGTCGATGGTAATCACCTGATCATCGAAGGGACACGCCGGGTCGACGAATGGATCGAGATCAGCCCGGTCGTACCGTCGGTCTTCATGATCTTCCGCAAGCGCCCGCACCTGGTCGAGCGAACGATACCCGACCACCTGCACAAGGTCTACGACTGCGTAAATGGCGATCGCGACGTAACCGGAATTGCCCGGGCTACCGGCATCTCGCAATTCGACGCGGCGCGTGCGCTCTACGAGCTTGCCCAGGAGCGATTCGTCGAATCGAATCCTCCCAACAAGCTCAAAGTGGTCGAGCTCTTCAAGCTTTGTGTCGAGTCGATCTACATGAAGATGGTTCTGTTCGAGCGCAGCCGCCTCGCCCTCGAGTTCGAGCACGAGTTGAATCGGTTTGCCTCGGACAATGGGCTCCGCGTCCGCATGGCTGCCGGGCGGATCAACCGTGGGGATATCGAGACCCCGCTCACGCCGGTCGAGCTGATCGAGCTTTACAAGACCTTCATCGGCATCCAGAACAACAAGCTGTCGCGCCTCTTCGAGCCCAAGGTCTTCCAGGGACTGATGGAAGGCCTTTACCTCAACGCCGATCCCGAGATGCAGTCGATGATGCGCATGTACGAGTTCTTCGACATCGACGGCATCGCCATTCTCGACATGTTCGACAACTCCCAACCCCGCCGCCAGACCGGGCCGCTGACTCCGCCACCGACCTCGCGAACCGGCTAGGGCGACTCAACTCGCTATAATCGAGCGGCATGACGCACCCATCGTGTTCGCATCGGACCCACTTGTGACCACTTTCGCCCTCATGCCCTGGCGACGCGTGTCTGCCCAGGGCGGACTCTGGAACCTCTTCGCATGGTTCGGCCGTGCCTGCGACCAGGCGGCCGGCATTCTCGTGAGCCCGATCATCGTCGCCGTCTTCGCTCGCTCAGTCCAGGCCGATCCCTACCGGCTCAGCTGGCTCGTCGTTGGCTTCGGCCTCGGCTGGCTGATCGGGGCCGCGATCGCGCCGCTGCTTCAGCAGGTCACCGTCCGCATCATGCCCTGGATCGTCGGCGGCTACATCGTCCGGACCGCGGCCATCGTGCTGATGACGTTTGCGGTCACGGATGACCAGAGTAGTCAGACCCAGCGATTCCAGTCGATTCTCATCTGTTATGTCGCCTATGCGATCGCAACCGGTATCTCCCGAACCGCGCAGGCCCGGCACGTCATCGTCGGCGCGCCGCACAACCTCTGGGACGCTCGCTCCCTGCCCGCATCTCTTGGATCTGCAGCCGTCACCGCGATCGCGGCCCTGGCAATGTGGTCGGCACTCTCGAGCAGCGATTTGAGCTGGAGCGCTTCGTTCGGGCGAATCTGGATTCTGGCCTCGGTCGCACTCGGGGTAGCGACTCTGGCCGCGATTCGCGAAGGCATCGAGATGCCAGAGATGGCGGCCGATTCTCATCGGCGCGCGACCCAATCGGATGCGCATGGTCAGGTCGGGCTGTCTGGCGCGAGCGCATTCGTAGTCGCAGGTCTGGCTTCCATGACATTCGTCGAAGTCGTCGCCTTTCTTCTCCTTTTCGACGAGTTTCGGCGCCAGACGATCTACCTGCGCGGAGGTTTGGCCTTCTTTGCGGCCGGGTGGGTCATCGCGCGCCTGATCTGGAACCCGGTCAGGCATCAGTTTGGACGCGTCGTCATCGCTCAGGCCGCAGTCGGCTGCGCGGCAATCGGTATCATCGTCGCCACCGCCACTCCCGAATTGACACAGGCCAGCTGGTTTCCGGATCAAATCGGCAACCGGTCCAGCGCCAAAGTGCTCATCTACGCGGTTGGCTTGCTGATTGGGGCAGGCTTCTCGGTTCAGCGAATGGCACTTGCCGACTTCTTCGACTCGAGCTCGGAGGGCACGCGCTGGATGGCGTTGGCCGTCAGCGCCCTTGCTTGCCTGTCACCATTGATCGTCGGTTGGGCCAGCGGCGAATTCGCCAAGAACTGGGTCCTGGTCGGCGGCATCGTCCTGGCGATGGCCGTCATGGCAACGCTCGGGCTGATGCCGGGCACGTCTCCAGCCTATCGCGCATCGACTGCGTCAGCCGCGCCAATGCGCCAGGCGCTGCTTCCTCGGCAATAAAGGCCTTACCTCGTCATGTCCGCACCAGCTCGCGCTCCGGTCATCTCGACAGTCGGCGTCGTCAGTTGGGACGAGATATATCTCCTCGACCACTATCCCCGGGAAGGGAACTTCGCGCTAATTTCGGACACATACACCGGACCGGGCGGAACGACCGGCAATGTCGCCATGGCGGCTCGTCGCCTCGGCGCGCACGTGTCGCTCGTGGCATCGGTCGGGCGGGATGAGCGCGGCAACCGGATCCTGGAGTGCCTGCAAGCAGCCGGGATCGACACGGGGGGCTGCCTGCGTCATGACGGCAACACCGACCTCTCAGTGATGCTCGTCTCCAGCCGGACAGCCGAGCGGACGATCCTCTGGAAGCAAGCGCCGACAATCAAGCGCCGGGACCGGATCGATATCGACGCCCTCTTCCGAGCTGACCTCACGGTTATCGACTGCGTTGATTACGAGTTGCGCAGGTTCCTGAGCGATCTCCCGGCCCACACCCGGCCGGCAGCGCGCCTGCTCGGCACATTGACCTATCTCGCCGATGTTGTTGCGCACGACAAACTGGAAATCGCGCTCCGCCACGACATTCTCGTTGGCAATGAGCGCGAATATCGGCAACTGGTCGGATGCGACGATGCGGATCATTGCCTCCAGACTGTGGCGAGCGCAATGTCCGGCACGAACCTTCGCCTGGCAGTGATGACGTGCGGAGACCGGGGATCGGTCGCTGTCACGCGTGATCAGGCTATCAGGGTTCCCGCGCGGCCGGTGGCGGCAGCGGATGCGACGGGCGCCGGAGATGCGTTCGCGGGGGCGCTTGCCTATGCCCAGGCCCTGCGATGGGATATTGCACGGTCACTCACCTTGGCAAACGCAGTGGCCAGTTTGGTCGTGACAGCGATTGGCGCCCAAACCGCGCTCCCGACCATCGATAAGGCCATTGCCGCGGCCGGACTCGCGCCGTGACGATCCTGAATCCAGCGACACTCAGTAGCACAATAAAGGAGTTGGCGGTCGCCGAGGGACTGGCGGTCGCCTCGATCACGAGCGCCAATCCGTTCCCGGGCCTGGCCGATCTGCTCGATCAGCGCGTTGCGGCTGGTCATTTGCGCGGTATGGACTGGTTCACGCCGGAGCGATCGGTCGTCTCGGCAAATCCGCGCATGTTGCATGAGCGCGCGCAGTCGATCATCTCGGTCGGAATTCCCTACTTCCGGAACGACATCCAAATCCCCGGGGACGGCGTCAAACGCGGCAGGATTGCCCGCTATGCCTGGGGAGCCGACTACCACAAGACTCTCAAGAGGCGTATGGCTGGGCTCTCGGCGCGCATCGAGGAACTCGTCGGCAGATCAGTCGAGGTTCGGCAGCTCGTCGATACGGCCCGGATCGTCGACCGCGCCGTGGCGGCCCGCTCCGGGCTCGGCTGGTACGGCAAGCACACCAACATCATCGTGCCCGGGCATGGCTCATTCGTGATGCTGGGCGAAATCCTGATCGACGTCGAGCTGGAGCCGGACGAGCCGCTGCAAAAGGATTGCGGGCGCTGCCAGATCTGCCTCAATCGCTGTCCGACCGGCGCAATCGTCGCCCCGTACACCGTCCACGCGCCGCTCTGCATCTCGTATCAGACCATCGAGAACCGCGGGACAATCC
>DASQCG010000033.1:0-5498 GCA_035634825.1 Thermomicrobiales bacterium
AGTTGTCACGAATTTGTTGCGCTGTGGGCATCCGCTGTAACCCGGATGGGATCACCTGACGCCCATGCTATTGGTAGCGCCGACCACATTGATCGGCTCATTGGGCGGCATCGACGCCGTCCTGGCGAGGAGGCGGTCATGAAAGTCTTTCGTTCCCTGACGATTGGGATGTTGCTGGGGCTTGTGCTGCTGCTCAGCCAGAGCGGGATTGCGTCGGCCCAGGGGACTGGCTCGATCGAGCTGCACAAGCGGGTGTGTCCATCGGGCGAGATCGTCAACCTGTTCGACGAATGCCATGGCAATCCGCCGACGCAGCCGGTGTCGTTCTCGCTGGATAGCGGTGCCGCCCAGCTCGTTGACGCCGACGGAAACCTGACCTTCACGGGTCTGGCGGCCGGCACGTACCAGATCAGCGAGGTCGAGGGAATTCCGCTCGATGCCGCCAATCTGAAGGTCTGGTGCTCGGTCCAGGGCGCCAACCCGGTGCCGTACGAAGTGACGACCGACGGGCCGAACTTCTCGGTGACGGTCGGTGATGGCGAGCAGATCGTCTGCGACGTCTACAACATCCCGGAGAATCTCTCGGGCCTGACGCCGACGCCGGTCGTGACTCCGGTCACGACGCCGACTCCGTCGATCCAGCTACCGAACACCGGTAGCGGCGTCGGAACCGGACGCGATCTGCTGACGACCCTCGCATATGGCGCCCTGCTGGCGGCGCTGGCGCTGACCACAATCGGGCTGGCGCGACGGATGGTCGATTCGCCGACCGATTCAAAGCACACGCGGCGGTAACGACGCGGACCTCCTGAATCTGGCCGGTTACTCGAGCGCACCTGGGGCCTCAGCGATGAGGCCCCAGGTGTTTCTGTCGGTTCCATCCGGATTGACAGCGATCACGAGGTGCGGCAAGGTCCCCTCGAAAGGCGATGTCTTGAGCGACAAAGTCGCGATTGCGACCGGAGGGAACGGATCACGATGAGCCAGGAGCTGGCACAGGAACTTGAAGAGCGTTTGATTCGCTATGCGCGTATCGACACGCAAAGCGACGAGTCGTCACCGACGGCGCCCAGCACGGCGAAACAGCTCGATCTGTTACGGCTCCTGGCGGACGAGCTGCGGGAGATCGGCGCGCAGGATGTGGCCCTGACCGATTACGGCGCGGTCCTGGCGACGATTCCCGCGACCGGAAAAACCGCGGCGCCGACGATCGCCTTCCTTGGCCACGTCGATACGTCGCCAGCCTTCAGCGGCACCGATGTCGCGCCGATCGTCCACCGGAACTATGCCGGCGGCGAGATCACTTTTCCGGACGACCCAGAGCTGGTGCTCTCGCCGGAACAGTTTCCGTACCTGGGCGCGAAGGTCGGCGACGACATCATCACGGCCAGCGGAAAGACCCTTCTTGGCGCGGATGACAAGGCCGGTGTCGCGATCGTGATGGCGATGGTCCGGCATTTGCTGGAGCATCCGGAGCTCGCGTATGGGCCGGTGCGCGTCTGCTTCACGCCGGATGAAGAGGTTGGGCGGGGTGTCCATGCCAAGTTGCCGGGTGACTTGCAGGCCGAGGTGGCGTACACGCTGGATGGCGGGGATCTGGGCGAGATCGTCTACGAGACGTTCTCGGCGGACAAGGCGGTCGTGACAGTCCACGGCGTCTCGGCCCACCCCGGCGAGGCCAAGGATGTCCTGGTCAACGCGCTGCACCTGGCCGCGAAGATCATAACGACGCTGCCCCATGTGACGTTGACGCCGGAAACGACCGCGGATCGACAGGGCTTCATCCACGTCTATCAGATGAGCGGCGGGGCGGCCGAGGCCGAGCTGCACTTCATCCTGCGCGATTTCGAGCGAGATGGGCTGGAGCAGCATGGCGCGTTGCTGCGGCAAGTATGCGAGACGGTCCAGGCGACCGAGCCGCGAGCGCGGATCCGCTGCGAGATCACCGCGCAATACCGCAACATGCGCTATTGGCTGGAAAACGACATGCGCCCGGTCGAACTGGCGCGGCAGGCCGCCCGGAACCTGGGCATCGAGCCGTTTGCGACTCCGACGCGCGGCGGCACAGATGGGTCGCGCCTGACCGAAATGGGCGTGCCGACGCCGAACCTCTTCACGGGCATGCAGAACCTGCACGGTCCGCTGGAGTGGATCAGCGTGCAGGACATGGTCCGCTCGACCGAACTGCTCATCGAGCTGGCGCAGGTATGGGGCAAGAACGGACAGGCCGCGCCGAAGTGAGCCGGTTTCTCCCCGATTGACACAGCCAATACGATGGCTGTGATTTCGGGGAGCGAAGCACAAATGGACGACGCACAGAAATACGACGTGATCGTTGTCGGCGGTGGAGCAGCCGGTTGCGTGATGGCGTCCCGCCTGAGCGAGGATCCGGACCGGCGCGTGCTGCTGCTGGAGGCAGGGCCGGATTATGGGTCCGATTCCGCCGCGTGGCCGCCAGCGCTGCTCGATGCCAGCGGCGTCTGCGTCGATCTGCACGACTGGGGATACGGCCAGCCGCGGTCGAACGGCGATCAGATGTCGCTGTTTCGGGGCCGGTTGATGGGCGGGACCTCAGCGATCAACGGGTCGGTTTGGTTGCGGGGCGCGCCGGCCGACTATGACGCGTGGGCGGAGATTGGCAACCCGGGCTGGGGTTTTGCCGACCTGGAGCCGTTCTTTCGCATGGCCGAGAACGATCCGCGTGAGGGCACGACCGGACCGGTGCCGATTCGGCGGCTCGATGACGGCGGGCCGAACGCGGTCGAGATGGCGCTGATCAATGCGGCACGCGGGTCCGGCATCCCGTGGGTTGATAACGAGAATGCCGCGGAGCCGCAGGATATCTGCATCGGCGCCGCGCCGCGCAATGTCGTCGACAACGTGCGGATGAACGGCGCGCTGACTTACCTTGCCGCCGCGCGGAACCGGCCGAACCTGGAGATCATCCCGGATGCGGCGGTCGATCTTGTGACCATCGATGGCGGCCATGCCAGCGGTGTGCGGACGGTTGATGGGCGCGAGTTCAGCGGACGGGAGATCGTGCTGGCGGCCGGCGCATACGGCTCACCGGCGATCCTGATGCGGTCGGGGATCGGACCGGCCGATCACCTGCGGGAGCTCGGGATCCCGGTGGTGTGCAATTTGCCGGGGGTCGGCGCGAACCTGCTCGACCACCCGCTGGCGGCGAACGGCTTTTGCCTGCACCTGGTCCATCCAAATGCCGCCCCGGACAGGCAGGCGTTCATCCGCCTCGTGATCAAGGGGCGGAGCGGGCAGATTGCGGACGGGATCGACTATTTCCTCTTCTCGATGGTCAACAACGATGCGGATGCCGGCGGCTGGGTCTTTGTCCTGCCGACCAGCCTGATGGTGGCGCGGTCGCAGGGGACGGTCAGGTTGACCTCGCAGGATCCCAATGCGACGCTGGCGATAGACCACCGCCACTTCTCCGATCCGGCCGATCTGGAGGCGATCTGCGACGGGATCGAGTTGGCTACGCGACTGGCGGCATCGCCGCCACTGGCCGAGATTCTGACGCCGTCACCGTCCTCGCTGACCTGGTCGAGCCGGGAGGAGCTGCGGGAGCTGGTGCCGGCCCATGCGGATACGACCTATCACCCGTCGAGCACATGCCGGATGGGTCCGTCGGACAATCCGGGGACGGTGGTCGATCAGGCGGGTCGCGTACGCGGGGTGCGGGGATTGCGAGTGGCCGATGCCTCGGTCTTCCCGGGCAGTCCGCGGGCGAACATCCACGCCACGGTGGTCGCGGTCGCCGAGAAATTGGCCGATGCCATGCGCCGGGAACATGCGCAGGCGTAGCGAGAGATCTGAATTCTGTAACCGGGTATCCGGCGCCGCCCGCGGCTAAAGGCGCGGGCTGACTCACAATAAGCCCACTGAAGGGGCTGATCTGGAGTCCTTGATGTTGCGCGGTCCGCCTCTGGCCGCCCGGATGTCAAGTGTCCTGGGAGAGGACGCACGTTCGCTCTTTCAATGATGCGTGCCGTTACCTCAGCCGGCCACGGGGGGCCGGCGCTACGATTGGTGGGTGGCTCGCATTGGCCACCGGCGGTTCACGGGTCGATTGTCGGTTGCATCGGATGGGTGAGCGTGTCAGTTATCGCGACTTTGGCCGGGATCGGGCTGATTGGGCTGATCCTTGTCGATGCCTTCGAAACGGTGATCCTGCCCCGGCGGGTGACCCGCCGATTCCGGCTGACGAGGGTGATCGTGCTCAACAGCTGGCGGGTCTGGGTTCGGGTGGCCCGGCTCTTGCCCAGCACGAGCGGTCGCGAAGGGGCGGGAAAGCGCGAGGGATTCCTGGGCGCGTTTGGGCCGCTTTCCCTGCTCATGCTGCTGGGCATCTGGGCCTCCGGGCTCGTTGTTGGGTTCGGCCTCCTGTACTGGGGCAGCGGGACGCCCCTGGGCGGACCGGATCCACACCCCGGGCTCGGCCCGACGCTGTACCTCAGCGGCGAGACCTTCTTCACGATCGGCTTTGGCGACCTGGCCCCGCGGGCGGGGCTCGGCCGGTTTCTGGCAGTCGCGGAAGGGGCGACAGGGTTCAGCTTCCTGGCTGTGATCATTGCCTATCTGCCGGTCATCTTCACTGCCTATTCGCAGCGGGAGACCAGGATCACGCTGCTCGATGCCCGGGCCGGTTCCCCACCCACCGCCGCGGCCTTTTTAGCTCGTCAGGAGCCCGGACCGGCGCCGTTCGACTGTGACGTGTACCTGAGGGAGTGGGAAGTCTGGACGGCAGAGCTGCTCGAGATCCATCTCTCCCTTCCGATCCTTACTACGTGGCGCTCGCAGCATGATCGCCAGTCGTGGCTGGGCGCGCTGACCCTGATTCTCGACACGACCGCGCTCGTGATCGTGGGTCTCGAGACGAGCGCCGGTCGCGTCCCCGGGCGCCAGGCCAGGGTGACGTTCGCGATGGCGCGGCATGCGGTCGGCGACCTCTGCCAGATCCTGGTTGCCGAACCCCGAGGTCCGGCCGATGACCGGTTGCCCACCCCGGATCTCGAGCGGCTGCGCGAGCACCTGGCGGCGGCGGGGATCGCATTGCGACCGGGTCAGGCGGCGACCGACCAACTGATCGCTCTCCGGCAGCTTTACGAGCCGTATGTGACCGCGCTTGCCGCGCGGCTGATGGTCGCGGTGCCCACATGGTTGCCCGCGGCGAATGCACAGGACGACTGGGAAACCACCGCCTGGCAGTGGGATCCCGAAGTGGCGCGATCCGCGGTCCGTGGACCGCACGACGCCGATGTTTCGACCACTGATTGACCAGATGTGGCGGTGATGTACGGTAGGTCAGCCAGGTATCAGCAGAGGTGGCAGCCCATTCGAGAGGGGTTCCATGGCACAGCAACCTTCGCAGGCGCACGGTCCCGCGTTCCTCTTCGATCTCGACGGCACCCTCGTTGACAGCGTGTACCAGCATGTCCTTGCCTGGCGTCAGGCGCTGGAGGACGTGGGCATCGAGCTGG
>DASQCG010000034.1:0-3994 GCA_035634825.1 Thermomicrobiales bacterium
GATTCAAAATGCTTCGAAGGATGCGATCTTCATTCAGACTCGTCACGGCATCGATATCCGTACGCAGCTCGGCCTCTATCGCGGCCGCTTCGGCGTCAGATGACTGCCGGCCGGCCGGATCGAACCGGCACCTAAACATCGAGATCAACGCCGCCGCGATCGTCGGGTGCGCGGCGAGCGTCCGTTGAATGTGTTCCTGGCTGAACGCGTTTCCGATCAGCCTCAGGTAGCGCGCGTAAGCGCGCAAGATAGTCACGTCGCGCTTGCTTACGCCAGCACCTAGGACGAGCTGGTTGAACCGGTCGTTCTCGACGACGCCATCCCAGACTGCGACGAACAGATCTTCGAAGCGCTGGTACGTGTCTCGATCCGCAGTCGCCGCTGCTGAATCGACGCAGGTGAGCCGTAGGTCGTGTAGCCACACCGGCTCGGCGTCCGCCAAGCGCACCCGATAGGGGTGCTCGTCAAGCACCCGCAGGCCGGCGTTGTCCAGGATCGGCAGGACGTCGGCCAGTGCGATGTCGGTGGCGTCGACGATCTTGAGCCGCAGGAATCCGCCCGCGCCGTCATCAGATCGGTCGAGGCGGGCCCCGATCCGGCCGCCCCGATTCTCGATGAGCTGGATGTCGGCGATCGCAGCCTCGGCACTGCGCGTCAACCAGTATTCAGGTGGAAAGGCGCTGGCG
The DNA here is from genome assembly GCA_035634825.1 of Thermomicrobiales bacterium. GTDB lineage: Bacteria > Chloroflexota > Chloroflexia > Thermomicrobiales > UBA6265 > DASQCG01. The sequence goes on from DASQCG010000034.1 coordinate 687, forward strand.
TAGCGGCTCATCAGGGACTGCGTCGTAGCTTCGCCTACCACGCCCACGAGCCCCTCGCGGAGCGAAGTTGCCCACGCATCGCTTCGGATGGACAGTTCGTAACTGTCTCCCACTACGGCTGGGGGCGCCTCTCTTACCGTCGAAGTCAGCTGGCCTACTTCGGCGATCGCCATGGACACGACGTCGTCGAAAGATGTGAGCATCCCGTCGGCCCAGGCCGCATGTACCCGATCGGTCGTGCTCTCGGCCACCCTCGCGACTAGTGAGTCCACCGCCGACTTGCGGATCACCGGAACCGGGAGGCCCATCTCGTCTCGTCGTCCGGCCGCGGCCGCCATAAGTATGGCCGCGTGTTCCAATTGACCGCGTCGCGACGCGTTGAGCGCGAGCCTTTCCAGCTGATCGGTCATGCCGAGCTGGTCGCCAACCTGCTCTCGCAGCAGGAGTACTTCGCGGTGAAGCGTCTCAGCGGTGGCGTCGTCGCCGCGTGCCGACGCAAGGGCCGCCCGAATGGACTTGACCGTGGCCAACGTCTTAGCCGTACGATCCGCCTGGATGGCTTCCTCTTCGGTGAGCCACATGCCTGCACGTACCAGGTCGCCCGAAGCGAGTGACACGGCGGCCAGGCCGGCAACGGCCAGGCAGGCGCTTGTGGGCTCTTCGAGTTCCCGGGCGAGATCTAAAGCCTGACGATATTTCTCCTCCGCCGCAACCTGATCAGCATTGACATAGAACGCCTCGGCCGCGCCGAGCAGGGCAAGCAACACACCTTGCTCGTACCTGATCTTGCGCGCGTGTTCGAGGGCCTCGTCGAGCTCCGAGATCGCTTCAGGGAAGCGGCCCTCCCAGGTCGCGAGGGCGCCGGACCGATAAAGCGCCCACGCCAATCCCCACCCATCGGCCTTTGATCGGCGAAGACGGACGCTCTCGTCGTACTGTTGCCGGGCTCGTCTTGTCTCGCCGAGAGCAAGTAGCGCATTGCCGTGGTTGGCGACAATGAAGCCCATCAAGGATTGGTCAGGCACGTCGGCGCAAACGTCAATAGCCTCGGCATGCAAGCGTTCGGCCTTCTCTCGGTCCCCATGCGCGAGTTCGACGATGCCCAGGAGTGTCAACGCATACGCCTTGGAACCGCGAATGTCGTGCACGTTCGCCAACGTCAGGGCCTCGGCGGCCGCCTGCCCACCGCGTTCAGTGTCACCACCGAAGCACGCAAGCGCGGCCCGCTCGCACAGCGCCTTGGCTCGCAACGGATCCTTATGGTCGCGATAGCGCTCTAGGGCCTCGTCCAGGATGGCACTACCTTCCGTCAGTTGCCCTCGGATGACCCAGTAATGCCCTAGGGCTGCTGCGATCCGCAGGTCGTCTCGCGCATGACCCGTACGGCCCATCTCCATTGCCGCGAGCAGGTTCTCTCGCTCCGTCTCCAGTACCTGCATCCATCGGTCGCAATCAGGGCCGTACAGTTCGGCCTCCGCTCGCTCGGCGATGTCGCGGTAGTACGCCAGATGGTTGTCCCGGATCAGTTCGCCGACATCCGCTGCGGCGAGTTGATCCTCGGCGTATCGGCGGGTCGTCTCTAACATTCGACAGCGGGAACCGGTGCCACCCACTTCGGTCTCGACCAGCGATTTGTCGACGAGAGCAGTCAGCAGACCGGCAACCTCGAACCGCTCGAGCCCGGCTCCTCCGCACACGACGCGACACGCATTCAGGTCGAAACCGTTCGCGAACACTGCCAATCTCGGAAAGAGCATCCTCTCGCGATCGGACAGCAGGTTGTAGCTCCACTCGATCGCCGAGTGCAGTGTTGAATGCAGATTCTCTGAGGACATGCGCCTACCCGCGGCCGGCGGCAGCTTCTCGTCGAGCATTTCCGCGATCTGGTCGATTCCCAGATCCTTGGTCCGTGCCGCTGCGATCTCGATCGCGAGCGGGATTCCGTCCATCCGCTGACAGATGTGCACAGCGCTATGCAGCGTTGCATCGTCGAAGGCGAGGTCCGTGCGATGCATGACGGCGCGGTTCAGGAACAACGCAACCGCATCGGCATCGCGCAACGACCCCTGGCTCTCCCACCGATTCGGCAGCCGCAACGGTTCGAGCCGATAGACGGCTTCGCCGAGAAGGCGAAGCGACTCGCGGCTGGTCACAAGTATTCGTAACGTGGCGCAGTTGCGAAGCAGGTCGCGAACCAGCTCGGCCGCTGCCTCCAAGACATGCTCGCAGTTGTTGAGTATCAGCAATGAATCGGCATCGGCCAGGTGCGTAATCAAGTTTGCCAAGACGGTTCGGGGCTCGGCCCGATCCGGTGAGGCGACCGTTCCGGCGCCACTTTCGAAGACGGCGAGCGCGTCGGCTACTGTCCTCGGGACTTGCGCTGGATTGGCCTCGGCGGCGAGGTCAGCCAGCCAGACTCCGTCGGGAAATCGGTCCAACATCCGCGCGCCGACCTGCATTGCCAGTCGGGTCTTTCCGACGCCCGCAGGACCGGTGATTGTGCAGAGGCGACTACTCCGCAAGGTGTTTACTACGTCTGCGATGTCGTTCTGCCGTCCGACAAAGTCAGTAACCTGCTCAGGCAAATTGTTCGGTCGGTTGTCCAGAACCCGTAATGGGGGGAAGTCGTGTGACAGATCGGGATGCACAAGTTGGTACAACCTATAAGGTCGAGCCAGGCTCGCTAGCCGATGTTCGCCAAGATCCTCGAGGTCTGCGTCGGATGGCAGATCGGATGCGAATCCGGCCTCCATTGCGGCTTCTGAAACCAGCACCTGGCCGCCGTTGGCAGCGAGGCATACGGCCAACGTCGTCTGACGAATGGCCGGGATGAACCGAGATTCCCATTCCTCGCTGACCTGCGCGTCGATACCGATTCGAATGAGTGGTACCGGTCGTGGATCACGCGCAAGCGACGGGTTGGCCGCCACCATGGCTAACGCGAGATCAAACGCCGCTGACGCGGTCGGTAAGGCCATCACCGCGGAATCGTCGACGGTACCGAGCACCGTCCCCCCATGATTACCGCAGACTTCAGCGGCCAGGTCCTGGTAGCGCTCGATCAAGTCGGCGTAGCGTTCAGCCGACTGATTCTTGATCCGGCTCGAGCCCTCGATGTTGGTGCTGACCAGCCACGTCACGAAGGACGCAACACTCGCCGAAGATGCAGCTTCCGATTGCCCAGGCGACTCGATCGACGTGCGGGGTCTCTCTTCCTCAGCCCAGATGCCCGTATCGACCAGCTGTCGGCCAAGCTCGCGAAGCGTGATAGTCGTCCAATGGCCAATGTGTATCCGGTCGCCATCCAC
>DASQCG010000035.1:0-2992 GCA_035634825.1 Thermomicrobiales bacterium
CATGATTGCGGCGAAGCCGGCGAGTTCCCAGGCGAGGTCGGAGCCGACGATCACCGGGCGTCCAGTGCGCCGGCTGGAGAGTAGCCACCAGAGAAATACGCAGATGCCGATCTGGAAGACGATGAGCCCGATGCTGAAGAATCCAATGATGCCGACCGCAAGGCAGACGCCGAGCGCTGTCCAGATTATTGGTCGGGCCTGGGTGGCGATTCCGACGACGGTCGCCACGACTGGGGCAGCGACATAGAACCAGGCGCCTGAGCCATGCCCCGCCGTGCTCATCAGGATGATCAGCGCCAGTGCCAGCGCCGACCCGTAGGCGAGCGCCGCCAACTCCAACAAAGATCGTTCCCTGCTCTGCATCGCGCTTTGCATGTTGCTCCTCCTGGAGGATTTGACTCACAACGAATCCATATCACTCGGCGGAGAGATGCGCAATCCCCGGAACTGCGCAAAAGATAGCGATGCTAGCCAAATGGAGGTTTTCGCCGGATTGCCCATGTGCGGGCAGCGACCCCGGGCGGTTCGTGATAACCTCACGGCTGCGCTGATCCCTATGGGATCCACACATTCGAGGATGCGCATGCCCGTCCACGCGAGTGTGGCGGAGTCGAGATGTCGCCGTAACTGAAGGAGCTGGGAACGTGTCTGATCAGTCCGCGTACAAGGATCTGTTACACGAGGTGCTCGCCGGCCGGGTCTCGCGCCGCGACATGATGAAGCGGGCGGCCGCTCTCGGTCTCTCCGCCAGCGCCGTTTCGACGCTTTCGATGGCTGCCGTCGCCGTTCCGGGTGTTGCGTCGGTCGCCAGTGCGCAGGAGGCCACGCCGGCCCCGGTCGCCGGCGGAACGCTCCGCATGGGCATGCAGGCCGACCCCACCCAGTTCGACCCGCAGTCGCTGTCGGCCACGGCCATCTGGCGCGCGATCGAGAATATGTACGACAACCTGACCCGGATCAAGCCGGATCTGACGATCGAGCCGTCTTTGGCCGAGAGCTGGGATATCAGCGAGGATGGCACTGTCTACACCTTCCACATTCGCCAGGGCGTCACCTTCCACGATGGTTCCCCACTGACGGCCGATGACGTTGCCTTCACCTACACCCGTCTCCTCGACCCGGCGACCGCGTCGCAAAGCACGGCCAGTCTGATTTCGATCAAGGGCGCCCAGGCGCTGGCCAGCGCCGGAGCCGCAGGAGGAGGCACGCCTACCCCGGCTGACAGCCAGGCGGCCATCGATGCCGCCAAGGCCGCCCTCGGCATCAAGGTTATCGATCCGAACACACTCGAGATCACGCTCGAGGCACCGGACGCTTCCTTCCTGACCTCGATTTCGGACGGCTCAACCCTCATCTATTCAAAGGCGTTCGTCGAGGCGAACAACAACGATGTCACTCAGGTAATCAACGGCACCGGTCCGTTCAAGCTCGACGAGTACATTCCGAACACCTCGATCAAGGCGTCCCGTTTCGACGGTTACTGGGAGCAGGGATTGCCGTACTTCGACGGCCTGGAAATGACGATCGCCGCCGAGGACACCGCCCGAACAGGTCTGATCGTCCAGGGTGGAGCCGATTACATCGAGTACGCGCCGCTCCGCGATGTCGATACCCTGATGCAGAACCCGGATATCAAGATGTATGGCGAGTCCAACACGAACATCCGGTTTCTCGGCTTCAACCTGACCCGCGAGCCATTCAACAAGCTCGAGGTGCGGCAGGCAATCGCCAAGGTCGTGGACCGGCAGCCGATGATCGAGTCCTGCGTGTTCGGTCACGGCACTGCCGTCGCGACTGTCTTCCCGCCAGACTTCTGGGCAGCCCTCGATGTGCAGCCCGAGGCGCCGGATATCGAGGGCGCCAAGCAGCTCATGGCGACTGCCGGTTATGCCGATGGCTTCAAGACCACGATGACATCATGGTCGGAATACTCGTTCCTCTCAAACGCCGCGATTGTGCTCCAGGAGCAGCTCAAGCAAATCGGCATCGAGGCTGAGATGGTGTTGCTTGATGCGGGCACGATGATTCAGACCGTCTACATCACCAAGGACTTCGACATGGCGGTGACCGGTACCAGCGGCTATGTCGATCCGCACGGCGTCATGGTCGAGAACTTCCTGACCGGCTCGAGTGGCAACTTCGTCGGCTACTCGAACTCCCAGGTCGACGAACTGATCAAGCAGGGTCAGGTCGAGAGCGATACCGAGAAGCGGGCCGATATCTACCGGCAGATCCAGCAGGTCTTGATCCAGGATCTGCCGTGGGTCGACTTCTTCGTCCAGAATCAGTTCGAGGCGCTCAAGAAGAATATCTACGGCTTCGAGCACATCCCGACCGGTTCTTCGATCAAACTTCGCCGGTCATACTTCGCCGGCGAGTAGCAACAGGCTCGGCCGGAGCGGGTACGACATCTGGCCGGATCACCTGTATCGTTAGTCTCCACGCCGGCCCGATCGGCGTGGAGACTCGCATTTTCCGGAAATCGCCATGCTCCAATTCATCCTTCGGCGCGTCCTGCTCCTGATCCCGATTCTCTTCGGGGTATCGGTCATCACGTTCATGCTCGTGCGCTCGCTGCCGGGCGATCCGGCGACGGTTGCGATCGGCGTCGACCAGCGAATCACGCCCGAACAGCGTGAGCTCGTCCGCAAGTCGTACGGACTCGACGATTCGAAGCCGGTCCAGTACGTGAAGTGGATGCAGCACGTCGTCAAGGGAGACCTCGGCAAGTCGCTGAGGACCAAGCGACCGCTGACAACCGAGCTCAAGCTCCGATTGCCGGTGACAGTTGAGCTCACCCTGCTCGCCGGCCTTATGGGAATCATTCCAGCCCTGAGCGTCGGGGTGCTGGCGGCGATCAAGCGCAACTCCGCGGCCGATTACGTGGCGACGGTCGTTACCTTGCTCGGCATATCCGCGCCGAGCTTCCTGGTCGCGATCCTGCTGATTCTGCTCTTCTCGTACCATCTGAAATGGCTGCCCCCGGTCGGAT
>DASQCG010000036.1:0-3615 GCA_035634825.1 Thermomicrobiales bacterium
GGCCGATCAAGCTTTCGATCTTGCCGCCGATCAATGGGACTCTGAACTCCACCGTCGCCTTGCACTTCATGCGCGAGCCGTTCTGCGCCGGTGCCAGCAAAGCCGTGCCGAATCCGGATCCCGGCGCTCCGTGCGACACAATGCTGACCTCGCCGCGCACCACGCCGCCAACGATCGGGCTCCATGTCTCGTCTTGCACGACCTGCCAATCACGGGGAAAGAATTTGGCGACCAGCCCGGGCAGCCCCTCGTGACGCAGCTCATGAATGATAGCCACGCTCGCAGAGCCATCGGTGTCGATGGTCAACGAGTCCAGCCTGCCCAAGCCGCCGAAGGCCGCCAGGCGCGCCAGCCAATAGTCCTCCGCGGAGAACGCCGAACGGATTTGTTCGACGCTGGCAGAGGATTCGACCGAGAAGTCGACTGTCCGTGGCACAGCAGCCAGGCTATCCCTATCGGCCCCGGCAGCTGCCCGGTTCGTACGAGCGCGGTTGGGTGGGCGCGGCTCGTGTTATGGCTGGTCGCTGGATGGCCATCGCAACGGCCCGCATCGAATCGAAGATTCTCTGCACCTCCGTCAAAAGAAGCCGTTAGGCTATCTGGCAAACAACCAGGTCTCGACTGGATGCGCCGCAGCAACAGTCAGCAGGGGCAAGGTGCGGGGGCTCCTTTCCCTCTCATCCGGATTCAACCGAGCTTCACGCCTCATAGCTTGAGAAGAGGTGAACGGACGTGGGTGATCCACTTGCTGTTCCGGTTGCTGTCATCGCGATGGGCCGCCCGCTCCCCGGAATCCTCGAGTCGCCGGACGAACTGTGGGAGGCGTTGCTGCGCGGCGACGACCTCGTCACGGAGATTGGGGCGGACGGGTGGGACGCTGACGAGTACCACGACCCCGAAACTGGCGTTTCCACGCAGCCGGTATCGAGGTGGGCCGGGTTCCTGGACGACGTTGCCGGCTTCGATTGCGAGTTCTTCGGAATGGGCGAACGTGCTCAGGCGTGAGTCGCGGCGTGGATTACTAATGGGTTGGCCGACAAAGGCAACAGCGCCACCCCGGACGGATACGACGAGCACAGCTGGAGTTGGTGGTGTCTTCCAACGGCTGGGCGACTTCGTCGTGCGGTGGCCATGGGTTGTGATCGGCTGCTGGGTTGCGCTCGCCATGGTCCTGCCGCCGTTATTCCCGTCGCTGGCAGAGGTGACTCAGAAACAGCCGACGTCCCCCCTGCCGGCCAGCGCCCCGGCGATTGTCTCAAACCGACAGATGGCCGAGGCATTTTCCAAATCCGGTACTGAAGACAACGTGCTCCTGGTCCTCTTGACCAACGACAAGGGGCTGGGACCGGCTGACGAGCAGGTCTACCGAACGCTGGTCGACCGCCTGCGTCAAGACAGTCAAGACGTCGTGATGCTGCAGGATTTCGTTGCCACACCGCCGTTGCGCGAGACGCTCAGTAGTCAGGACGGCAAAGCCTGGATCCTGCCGGTCGGCCTCTCAGGCGACTTGGCCTCGCCGGAGGCCAACGCCGCGTACACACGGGTCGCCGACATCGTCAAAAACACAGTTGCGGGAACTCCGCTGACGGCAAACCTGACCGGAACAGCGGCCACCATTGCCGACGTCATTGACGTCAGTGAGCGGGATCAAGTTCGGATCGAAGCCGCGATCGTAACTCTGTTGCTCGTGATCCTGCTGATCATCTACCGCAACCCGATCACCATGTTGCTGCCGTTGATCACAATCGGCGTCTCCCTGGCGATTGCGCAGACCGTTCTGGCTGGAGTCGCCCAATTGGGCCTGCCGGTTACGACCCAGACCCTTGTTTTCCTCACCGGGATGATCGCCGGCGCGGGAACGGATTACGCCGTCTTTCTCATCAGCCGCTACCACGATTACCTGCGGCTCGGCGCGGATTCGGATCAAGCGGTAAAGAGCGCTTTGAGCTCTATCGGCAAAGTGATCGCCGCTTCCGCGGCGACGGTGGGCGTCACGTTTCTCGGGATGACCTTTACCCGATTAGAATTGTTTTCAGCTACCGGCCCGGCGTTGGCAATTGGGATCGGTGTGGCTTTCGTTGCCGCGGTGACGCTGCTGCCAGCCATCATCGTGCTCACCGGGCGCCGTAGATGGATCAAGCCACGACGCGACCTCACCACTCGTTTCTGGCGGCGATCGGGGATACGCATTGTGCGCCGACCCAAAGCCAATTTGGTCGCCAGCTTGATGGTGCTGCTCATCCTGGCCGGCTGCTTGGGTGTGGTCCGGTACAACTACGACGACCGAAGGACCCTGCCCGATTCCGTCGAGAGCTCCATCGGATACGCCGCGATGGATCGACATTTCTCGTTGAGCTCGATGATTCCCCAGTACCTGTTGATCCAATCACGACACGACTTGCGGACACCAGAAGCGCTTGCCGACATGGAACAGATGGCACAGCGGATGAGCCAACTGCCCGGTATTGCGGCGGTCCGGGGGGTCACTCGGCCCGACGGAGCACCGCTGGAAGCCGCCAGCACGACGCGTCAGGCCGGCGAAATAGGCAAGCGGCTAGACGACGCATCTGTACTCATCAAAGACCGCACCGATGACCTCAACCGACTGGCCTCGGGCTCCGACCAGTTGGCCGACAGCCTCGCCATTCTCCGTGATCAGATCACTAAGCTCATGTCCGGCGTCGGCAGCCTCATCAACGGTCTCGCGGCCATCCAGAGCCAGTTCGGTGGGGACATGACATTCGGCCAGATGGGCGACGCCGATCGCCTCATCGCCGGCATGCGCACGCTCGGCGACACGCTGCAGGCGACATTCGGCAACCTGGCGGAAAACTTCGAATGGGTCGACCCCGTGGTAATCGCGCTCGACGGCAGCCCGTACTGCGACAGCAATCCGGTCTGCATCACCGCGCGCGATCAGTTCCGTACGCTGCAAACCGCCCGGAACGACGGCACTCTCGACAAACTGGTCAGCCAATTGCAGTCGACCGGACCTCTGTCGAACTTGTCGCAGACGGTGACCAAACTGAGCCAGTCGATGAAATCTCTCACCGGCTCCATGGGGTCATTGGGACTGGCCGGTCCTGGCGGCGGCAAGTCGCCGCTGGGCAATATGCAACAAGGCCTCGATCAGCTCGCCGACGGGAGTCGACAACTGGCCGACGGAGTGCAACAGCTGGTGGACCAGACCAAACGGATGGGCACCGACCTCGGCGACGCGTCGGTGTTTCTGCTGGCAATGAAGAATGACGCGGCGACGCCATCGATGGCGGGGTTTTATATTCCTCCCCAGGTGTTGCTTTCCGACGATTTCAAGAAAGCCGCCGAGTTCTTCATATCGGCCGATGGACATACAGCTAGGTACTTGATACAAACGAAATACAATCCGTTCAGCACCGCCGCAATGGATCAGGTCAATTCGATTACCGGTACCGCTCGGGGGGCTCAACCGAATACCGCGTTGGCGGATGCCTCGATATCGATGACGGGATACTCCGCTACCCTCCGGGACGCGCGTGAATACTACAATCATGATATTCGATTCATCATCGCATTGACCGTTATCGTCGTGTTTCTGATTTTGGTCGCCCTGTTGCGGGCGATTGTTGCGCCGTT
>DASQCG010000037.1:0-5132 GCA_035634825.1 Thermomicrobiales bacterium
GCGCTCCCGCGTGGCCAGCCGCAGGGCATCCCGCTCGAGTGGAGACAGCCCGCGAATGCCCTCGCGCAGAAGCTCGCGCGTGACCTCCGCGCGGCGGGCGACAAGTGGATCGTCAGCAGCGGGAGTGATCTCCACGCCGGGGGCAACCGCAATGGATGGCAGCGAACTCACGAACCCAATACCTCCCGTACGGCGCAATTGTAGGGGAGAGGGCGAGATTTCAGTAGAATTTGGTTTGACGCATGAGCGCAATGTCCGTATACTTCGCGCTTGGCCGTTGCGGAGGATGCCGCCTGCAACGGCGGTTTTTTGTTCGGAATAGACGCGTCGTTTTCCGGCGCGGAGCGTGGATCACGATGCCGAAGCGAACGTATCAGCCAAAGCGCATTCCGCGCCTCCGGGAACATGGCTTCCTTGGGCGCATGGCCACCCGCAGCGGACGGGCGATTTTGACCGCGCGCCGCCGGAAGGGCCGACACAAATTGTCCGTGTCGGACGAGGGCAAGTTCACACAGAACAAATAATGCGCGCCGGCCGTCGACAACGACGGCCGGTTTTGTTTTTACCCCCTACCCGGAATGATCCGATGGACCGATCCCTGCGGCTCCGAGAGTCCTATGATGTCAAGCAAACACGCTCCCGCGGCAAGTCTGGCGCGAGCGGCCCGCTGGTCGCGCGGGTGTTGCCAAATGCGCTCGAGCCGGCCCGGAACCGGTACACCGTCGTGGCCGGCAAGAAGGTCGGCAAGGCGCACGAGCGCAACCGCTGCAAGCGTGTCACCCGCGAGGCGCTGCGCATGATGCACCCGACGCTCGCGCAGGGCTACGATGTGGTCGTGATTATTCGGGGAGGCATCGGGGAGCTGACCGGGCGCGACGTGGCGGAGCGATCGCTCGGCGAGATCTTCCGCAAGACGGGGCTGCTTGCCCGAGAGCGATAAGCGATGCGCAACCCGGTCCAGTGGCTCATGCTGAAGTTGATCCGGGGTTACCAGTTGATCATCTCGCCGCACATGCCGCCAACCTGCCGCTACGTGCCGAGCTGCTCCGAGTACGGGTACGAGGCGGTCGAGCGATACGGGGCGCTCAGGGGCGGCTGGATGGCCACCAAGCGAATCGCCCGCTGCAATCCGTTCGCGAAAGGCGGGCACGATCCGGTACCGTGACTGGAAATGCTCCGATTTCGATGGGAATCATTTCAGGACGATTTGCCAGGGCAAAGGGTGGCCGTGAAGCGCCCCGTTCCGTAGACTTCTGCAGGCAGATCTCCGGATCGCCTTTCACATGATTTGTTTCCGGACGCGGCCGTTTCCCTCATTCCCCGTGGCTGCGTCAATCTGAAAGCGTCCCGCTCTCGGCGGGGGAGGCCTACACCGTTGCCGTTCGATGGAGCTTTGCCGTTTCCAGCCGCCATCCCGCTTTGGTCCCAGTACGTCGATTTCCTGAAATGGGTGCTCGATGGCATCGCTCAGGCTGTCGGCAATGGCGGCCTGGCGATCGTCATCTTCACGATCATCGTTCGCACCCTGATCCTGCCCATCACCGTCCGCTCGATCAGGTCGATGAAGGGCATGCAGGACGTCCAGCCCAAAATCAAGGAGCTGCAAAAGAAGTACAAGGGCGACCGGATGAAGATCCAGCAGGAGACGATGGCGCTGTACCAAACGTACGGCGTCAATCCGATTGCTGGTTGTCTCCCCGCGCTCCTGCAGCTCCCGATCTTCTTCGGTGTCTACCGGGCGATTCTGGCTCTCTCGAAGAGCGATACCGGTGTCTGGCACGAGAGCTTTCTTTGGCTCCACAGCCTGAAGGAGCCGGACCCGTGGCACATCTTGCCGATTCTGGCGGGCATCTTCCAGCTCATGCAGACCTTCATGTCTCGCCCGGCCGGGCAGGGCAAAGTGACCGACCCGCAGCAGGCCATGATGAACACGATGATGAACATCATGCCGATCACGGTCGTCCTGTTCGGGTGGGGTTTCGCGGCGGGCGCGGTCATCTACTGGGTCACGCAGAGCCTCTATGGAATCATCCAGCAGTGGTTTATCACCGGCTGGGGCAAGCTGAACGACTACGTCCCGAATCTGCCCGAGCTTCCGGAGCATCGCCGGCTGGGCTACCACCCGCCGAAGGATCTCGACGAGCTCGCCAATCTCCCACCCAAGAAGAAGGGCTTCTTCGGCACATGGTGGGAGAAGCAGATGCATGCCGCCCAACAGATTCAGGAAGACCGCAAGGCCGCGCCCGCCGGCGCGGGAGCGTCAGCATCGGCGACAGCAGCCCAACAAGCGACCACCTCGCGCCGCCCACCCGCGCCGAAGTCCGAACGCCCATATTCGCGCAACTCACCCAAGGGCCGGATGCTGGCCGAGCAGGCGAAACGCGCTGAGGCAGACGCCGATAGCGCGCTGGATGCCGACATCGTGGCCGAAGACGTGCAATCGGCAGACATCTCGGCAAACGGCGCAGCCAAGCCGACGCCGAGGCGAAATCGGCGCGCGAAGAAGTAACGCGCTCAGCATTCGTGCCAAACGCGGTACTATCCGGGGGAGATCGACGGTGATCCGAACCCCGCAACCGGGAGATACCAGACAAGCAATATGAGAAGCAACGAGCGGCTCACCAGTGTTGAGATTCAGGCAGTAACCGTCGAGGACGCCATCCGGCTCGCGCTCGACCAGCTTCAGCTCGGCCGCGAGGACGTCGACATCGAGATTCTGTCCGATGCCGGCACCGAGGAAGATGAAGAAGCCCTGGTCCGGGTAACCGCCAAGGGCATGGCGTCCCAGCCGGTTTCGGCGAGCTCGGGCGGTCGTTCTGCCCCATCCGGCGTACACCCCGAATATCGGGATCGCGGCGGTCAGCGGCGGTCGCCGGGTCCGCGCCGGGTTCCGGGTGACCGGCCGTCCAGCCGGGGCGCGCCGCCGGCCCGGGTCGAGCGCGAGATCGACCCCAATCGTGTCGACGCAGAAGATGAGGCGCAGGTCAAGGAGATTGTCCGGGAGCTCCTCGATCACATGGGAGTCGAAGCCGACGTGATGGCGATCGACAATCCGTCGATCCTGCCGATGACCGAGGAAGACGCTCCGACGATTTTCATCGACGTTGTCGGCAATGACCTCGGCATGCTGATCGGCCGCCGGGGCGAACATCTCGCCCAGTTCCAGTACCTTGTCAACCTGATTTACTCGAAGCAGATGAAGGATGCCCGCCGCGTCGTGATCGACGTCGAGGGTTACCGCACGCGCCGCGAGGAGTCGCTGATCGGTTTAGCAGAGCGCGTGTCCCGGCAGGTGGCGCGCAGCCACCGGGCGATGCTGATGGAGCCGATGCCGGCCAACGAGCGCCGGATCATCCACCTCAAGCTGCGTGAGCACCCGGAGGTCTACACGGAGAGCACCGGAGAGGGCTCGCAGCGCCGCGTGGAGGTGCGACCGCGTGACTGATCGCCCCGCGCGACCGTCCACCGACGGTTTCTCGGAGGCGAAACGGACGCCGTCCGCCGCATCCCGATCGAAACCGAAAGGATCGGGACGCGACAGCCGCCAGCGGCGGCCGCCCGACTACGTCGTGATCGGCCATATCTGCGCCGACATCCTGTCGGATGGTACGGCAGTCCTCGGCGGCACCGCGCTCTACTCGGCGCTGGCGGCCGCCACACTCGGCTGGCGCACCGGCATCCTCACCCGCGGTCGTTACGGCTTCGATCTCAATGGGCTCGAGATCCCGCCCCTGACCATCGGCAGCGAGCGAATTCAGATCGTCGTCCAGGACGCCGAGTGGCCGACCTGCTTCGTCAACGAGTACGCGCCCTCGGGACGGCGAACCCAGCAGATCGCGCGCTGGGCCGGTCCGATCGACCTGCGCGGCCTCCCGCCCTCCTGGCATACCGCGCGGGTCATCCACCTTGGTCCGATCGCGCAGGAGATCGACGTCCGCCAGGCGACCGGGCTGAATCCGCAATTCCTCGGCACGACGCCGCAAGGCTGGATGCGCGACTGGCCCCGGGCGACCGGCGGTCGGGTTCAGCCGACTCACCTCCGCCTGCCACCGGAGCTGGTCAGCCAGCTCGACGGGATCGTGGTCAACGACGAGGAGTTCGGCTTCTCGCGCGACATGGTCGAGGCAGTCGGGAAGCACGGCTACGGCGTGGTCACGCTCGGCGAGAATGGCGCGAAGGCGTTCACGCCGAGGGGCATCATCACCGAGCCGGCCTTCCACGTGCCGGTGGTGGACCTGACCGGCGCCGGCGATGTCTTTTCGGCATCGTTCTTCTACCGGATTGCCGACCCATCGATCACCCCCAACCAGGCGCTGCGGTTCGCCCACGCCGCTGCCGGCCTGTCGCTCGGTGGCGTCGGCGCGAACCACATCCCGACCCGCCCGGAGATCCGGCGCCTGATGCAGCAGGTCGCCGACAACGTTTGACGCCATGACGATCGATTTCGGGACGATTGCCGCCGTCGCGACCGCGCCGGGCGAGGCGGGCATCGCTGTGATCCGGATCAGCGGACCGGAGGTGCGCGAGATTGTCGCGCTAGTCGTGCGTCTCGGCCGGAGCGGACCGCCGCTGATGCTCGATCCCGGCAATTCCCACCAGCTTTTCTACGGCCGAGTGATCGACCCGACGACGGAACACGTCGTCGACGAGGTCATGGTCGCCTGGATGGCCGCGCCGCGCTCCTTCACCACCGAGGACACGGTCGAGATCTCCTGTCATGGCGGAGTGGTCGCATCGCAGCAGGTGCTGCGGGCGGTGCTGGCGGCCGGAGCGCGGCCGGCCAACCCGGGCGAGTTCACGATGCGCGCCTTTCTGAACGGCCGGATCGCCCTGACCGAAGCCGAGGCGGTACTCAACGTCGTCTCGGCGCAGACCTCCGAGGGGCTGGGGCGGGCGCTCGATGATCTGCGCGGCGATCTCACCCAGCGGCTGGAGCCGGCGCGGGCGGCAGTCCTGGCGGCGCTGGCCTACCTCGATGCCTCGGCCGACTTCCCGGACGACGAGATCCCGGTCAGCGACGTCCATGCCGATCTGTCGCACGCGGTCGACGCGCTCGAGGGTGTGCTGGCCGGGGCAAAGAGCGGCCGGTTGCTGAGCGAAGGCGCCACCGTGGCGCTGGTCGGACGACCGAA
>DASQCG010000038.1:0-4607 GCA_035634825.1 Thermomicrobiales bacterium
CTCGCCGGTCTCCTGCTCGAAGTAGCGAAGGTCTTCGCCGCTGTATTCCTGGTGCTTGCCGAGGTCGAAATCGGTTCGGTTGGCGAGCCCGTAGAGCTCTTTCCAACCCATCGGCTCCGGGAAGAGGTACTCGAAGTCGACTGTCCGGCTCGAGTAGTGCGAGAGCTCGTCCTTCTCGTGCTCGCGCAGGCGGACGTGGTCCGGGTTGAGGCCGATCTGCCTGATCCAGCCATGCATCGCCTCGAGCCAACCGTCGAATTTGGCCGCGCCGTCAGCCGGGCGGACGAAGTATTCGATCTCCATCTGCTCGAACTCGATGTCGCGGAAGATGAAGTTGCCGGGCGTGATCTCGTTCCGGAACGCTTTGCCGATCTGGCCGACCCCGAACGGCAGCTTGACCCGCGACGTGGCCAGGATGTTCTTGTATTGGACGAAAATGGCCTGGGCGGTCTCGGGTCGCAGGTAGACCTCGGTGCCGCTCTCGCTGACCGGGCCAATCGTGGTCCGGAACATCATGTTGAATTGGCGCGCATCGGTCAGGGTCCGATTTCCGCAGACCGGGCAGGGCAGGTTCGCCTCGCGCAGGATCTCCGACATCTTCTCCGGCGACATGCCCTCGGCATGGATGCCGAGCTTCTCCTCGATCAGATGGTCGGCCCGGAATCGGCTCTTGCAGGTCTTGCAATCGACCAGCGGATCGTTGAAGTTGACGACGTGACCCGACGCCTCCCAGATGCGTGGGTGCATCAGGATCCCGGCATCGAGGCCGACCATGTCGCGCCGCCGGTGGATGAAGGTCCGCCACCAAAGCTGCTTGATGTTGTTCTTCAGCTCAACGCCGAGCGGTCCGTAATCCCAGGTGTTGGCCAAACCGCCGTAAATATCGGATCCGGGAAACACGAATCCGCGTCGCTTGGCGAGGGCGACGATCTTGTCCATTGACGCAGCGCGTACCGTCTGACTCATGTGCAGGAAATTTCTCCGGATTGGCTTATTCGCCCGAGGCCGCCGGTTCAGCGGCGGGGGTTGGCGTGGCGATGCGGCGGTAGACCTGCGTGGTCGAGATGCTGACATGGCCGAGCATCTGCTGGACATCACGGAGCTCATATCCGTGCCGCAGGGCGTGGGTCGCGAATGAATGGCGCAGTGTGTGCGGGGTAATGTCCTGGATTCCCGCCTGGCGCGCGTACGCCTTGAGAATCAGCCAGAAGCCCTGGCGGGTCAACCGGCTGCCCCGGTGATTAACGAACAGAGCCTGTTCCTCGTTCGGGGCGATCCGTGGCCGACCGTGATCCAGGTAACTGCGCAGTGCATTGATGGCGCTGGTCCGCAGCGGGACCGATCGTTGGCGACCGCCCTTGCCCGTGCACCTGGCGACGCGCCGCTCGAGGTCGACATCCGGCAGATTGAGCGCGACCAGCTCGCTGACCCGCATTCCGGTCGAATAGAGCGTCTCGAGCATGGCTTGATCGCGGAGGCCTTCGGGACGATTATCGGCCGCGGCCCGGGCTGTCTGCGCCAGCAGCTGATCGATCTCGGATGGGCTGATCGAGCGCGGCGTGTACTTCTCGACGCGCGGCGCGCTCAGCTTCTCGGCGGCGTCGATGCGGGTGATGCCCCGCTCGACCAGGTATGCGCTGAACGACTTGAGCGCCGCGGTCTTCCGGGCGATCGTCGAAGCGGCATATTCCCGGCCGCGGAGGTGCAGGATATAGGTGCTGAGGTGCGCCTCCGTCAGCTCGCTCCACTGCGAGATCGCCGGAATATGGTCTTCTGCCGGCGGGCTCTGCACATATGTGCAGAACTGTTCCAGATCATTGCGATAGGCGGCAATCGTGTTCGCCGCAAATCCGCGTTCAGCCTCCAGCGCGGTCAAAAACTGTTGAACTGCGGACCTCAAATCTCCGTCCACGTGTCCCTTTCCCCTTCACCCCCGGATACGAAGGCGGATCGTGCCGGTCGCCTGCTCAATCAGGCAACGACGTCCCATGGCTGATATGACAAACCAAACGCGTCGGCGACGGCTTGATACGTCACAGTGCCATTGAGGACGTTGATGCCCCTGGCAAGCTCCGGAAATGCCCGTGCCGCATTTACGAGGCCCATATCGGCCAGCGCCAGCCCATACGGCAGGGTCACATTCGAAAGCGCGAGTGTACTTGTCCGAGCAACGGCGCCCGGCATATTCGTAACGCAATAGTGGATGACACCGTTCACGTCATAGACCGGATCGCTGTGCGAGGTCGGTTTCGACGTCTCGAAGCACCCGCCCTGGTCGATCGCGACATCGACCACGACCGAGCCGGTCTTCATGCTGTTGATCATCTCCCGGGTGACCAGCTTCGGCGCCTTCGCGCCGGGCAGCAATACGCCGCCGACCACGAAATCCGCCTTGCCGATCATCTCGTGCAGGTTGCGCGCGTTCGAGGCCAACGTGTGGCTGCGGCCGTGCAGGACCTGATCGAGAAAGCGCAGGCGATCGACATTCTTGTCGACGATCGTCACATTTGCGCCCATGCCGAGCGCCATTTGCGCGGCATTCGTGCCGACAACCCCTCCACCGACGACGACGACCTCAGCACCGGGGACCCCGGCCACGCCACCGAGCAGCAATCCTTCGCCGCCATAGGTGCGCTCCAGGTAATGGGCTCCGACCTGGATCGACATCCGGCCCGCGATCTCGCTCATCGGCGTCAACAAGGGGAGAGAACCATTGGCGAGCTGGACGGTCTCGTACGCCACCGCCTGCACCTTGCGCTCCATCAGCGCCCGGGTCAGCTTCTCCTCGGCGGCCAGATGCAGGTAGGTGAAGAGGAGCTGGTCCGGCTTGAGAAGTCCGTACTCGCTCGGTATCGGCTCCTTGACCTTGACGATCATGTCCGATTCCGCAAAGACCCTCTCGTGCGAGTTGACTAGCTTCGCACCCGCCTGCTCATATTCCGAGTTGGCAAAGCCGCTGCCGGTTCCGGCATCGCATTCGACGAGCACTGAGTGCCCATGGCTGACAAACTCGGCGACACCGGCCGGCGTCGACGAAACACGGTTCTCGCGATCCTTGATTTCCCTGGGAATCCCGACAATCATGCGGTGTCTACCTCGCGTTCAACGTTGAACGGGCACATAGATCGATGCCTGGAGCAGAACCGTCGCTGCGTGCCAAGCGAAGAAAAGCGTGAACCGCGTGAATGGTGTTGACCCCGAAACTCGTTGATTCAGCAGTGCCGAAGTCTAACATAATGACATTGTCCAACCGGCCCAAAGCATGGAAATCCGGACTCCTCTCAGGGCGCTATTTCCGGTTGTTTGCAACTGTTCGGTACGATTCCCCCGACAGACTGCATTGATGCGATTGGGCCGACCGGGCAAGGAATGACGTTGCGCAAAATCCGAACCTCTTCGTGGAGTACGCTGCTGGCTTTGCTTCTGATCGCCGTCATTGTCGGCGCATGCGGTGGCAACTCCTCTCCCAAGGAACCAACGAACACCCCCGCGCCGATGCCGACTCGGCCGGCAACGGTCGCAACGCCGGCGGCATCGCCCGTGGCCAGCGCCCAGGTCTCGCCCGTCGGATCGCCCGCTGCGTCTCCGGTCGCATCGCCCGTCGGATCACCGGTCGCGCTGACCTCGGGCGCCTCGACGATGACCCGTGCTGAGTTCAAGAGCGCGCTCCTCTCCCAATTCCCAATGGACGCACCTGCCAACCAGGGCGGCACGATTGTCCTCGGCTCGAGCGGCGACATCAGCACTACGAATCCCTTGCTGGCCAGCGACTCGACGACGATCAACCTGCTTGGGCAGGTCTTCGAGCCACTCCTCGGCGCCAGCCCTATCGACGGCCGGCCGGTCCCGGCACTGGCCGACAGCTGGACGGTCAGCGCGGACGGCCTGACCTACACGTTCACGCTGAATACGGACGCGAAGTGGCACGACGGCGTCGACGTCACGGCCGACGACGTGGCCTTCAGCTTCGATGCTGTCCTCAATCCGAATTTGAACAGCCAGTACCGGTCGCAGGTGCGCGAGGTCGTCAAGTCGTACCGCGTGGTGGACGCGGACACGTTCGAGATCACTGCCACTGACCGGTTCGTGACATTCCTGTACAACGCCCCGGCCTCAGTCTTCATCATGCCGAAGCACATCTGGGAGTCAGTTCCAGTCGAACAGTGGAGCTTCGACGGTGGCAGCACCGGCGAGGATGTCAGCCGGATCGTCGGGACCGGACCGTTCCTGTTCAAGTCATGGGAGCAGGGCCAGCGGGTGACGCTCGCGAAAAATCCGAACCATTACGACACGGTGCCAAGCATCGACGAGTTCGTGATGGTGGTGCAGCCGGAGACGGACACGCTGGTGCGGTCGCTCGAATCCGGAGATATCGATATGGTCGAAATCCTGCCCGCGCCGGACACGGCCAAGATTCAGAACACCGCTGGGCTCAAGGTCGCGATCTACGACATCTATTCCATTACCTACTTCGCGATGAACCTCGATGGACAGCGTGTCCCGGCGTTTTCGGATCAGCGCGTCCGGCAGGCGATGTATCAGGCCATCGACCGCCAATCGATCACCGACAATATCTTCCTTGGATATGGTGAGCCGGCAATCGGCAC
>DASQCG010000039.1:0-3910 GCA_035634825.1 Thermomicrobiales bacterium
CAAGCTGATCGACCGCGCCCATGAGCGGGCCAGAACGCTTATCTCAGATCACTTCGACAAACTCGACGCCATCGCCAAGCTCCTGGTCGAACAGGAAACGATCGAGCACGAAGAGCTGGAAGAGCTGTTCGATGGGCCGCGCCCGGCGCCGACGCTGATCGGGCCGCCAATTGGTCAGCCAGCCGCCCGGGTCGACAAGGATGAATCCGAGGGCCGTGATTTCAGCGGACCGGGCAGGCTGACTCCGCAACCGGCAGATTGATGAACGAAAAAACGTCCGGTCGAATGGTGACCGGACGCTTCCCTTGCTCGATGTGGTGGAGGCGGGGGGATTCGAACCCCCGACCTCTACAGTGCGATTGTAGCGCTCTCCCAGCTGAGCTACGCCCCCGCATGCAAGCTGCAGTGCGAGTATACCCAGCGGCCGAAACAGCCGTCAATTGCACCTCCTGGGCCGGCAGATGAGCGTGGTGCTGTCTCGCCGGGCCTTCGTAGCCGGTGGATTGGGACTTGCCGGAGCGATCATTGGCTCGAATGCCCAGCGCGCCAAACGACTCCGTTCCGATCTGGTTCGCAGCCGTTTGCTGGCCGCCCCACGGGAACCGCTCTATGTCGCTATGCTCGACGAGCACGCGGCCAGGATCGCTCCGCTGGTCCCTGAGATCGAGTCAGAGCTTGGTCGACGGCTTTCGATCGAGTCGCTCGGAGCCGAGCAGCTCTACGCCAACTTCACGATCGACCTGCTGCAACAAACGGGCCGCTATGACGCCGTCAGCATGAACGACGCCTGGATCCCGTACTTCGGACGCAGGGGGTATCTGACCGCGGTTCAGGATGTCGAGCGGCCGGAGACCGGTCCGACCTATCCGCCGGTCATCCGGGAGTCTGCCCGAGGTGTCGACGGGACAGAGCTGGTTGCATACCCGTGGACGTTCGATTTCACCTGTTCCGCCGTCAGCGAGGCGCTTGGATTGCGTGGGTGGAGCGACGAGTGGACAACGACCTTCCCGGCGTTGACCAGGGCCGGTGCTCGATTCGGTATGGCCCTGCAGCAGCCGTCGGCGGCTTCGGAGACATACCGCGCCATCCTGATGAGCTATGGCGGAGAGTTGGTCCTGCCCCGCACGCACGAGCCGGGACTGGACACATATGCGGCAACTCGGGCGCTCGAGACCACTGTCCGCCTGGCCAAACTCACTGACGTTCAGAGCGCGTTGAGTCGACCCTTAGATCAGGTCGTATCGATCGCGCTGAATGGCCAAATCGACGCCGCGCCGGTGCTGTGGGCGTCGGACAGCTCGCCGCTCTGGACAGCCGGCACATGGGACATCGAGCTGGTCCCGGCAGGCAGGGTCGGACACGCGGCTACGACGGGAACCTTCTGGATGTGGGGCGTACCGGCCGGGGCACCCAGCGTCGCGAAATCACGGCAGTTCGTGCAACTCATGACGAGTCCGGAGATCCAGTCCAAGCTGTGGAACTCGACCGGTCTGTTGCCGGCAACACGCACCGCGATCAATCGCGCCTGGGATCCGGGCGGCGACGCGATGAAGCGGGTGACGCTTGCCGCACTCGATCGTTGTCGATTCAGGCCGCAGCTTCGATCGTTTCGCACCCTCATGGAAATCGCCGGTCAGATGGTCCTCGACACCCTGAACACAAACGATGGTGCGGAGGCACACGTCCGTCTCGCCAACGAGCAAATGCGCGAGGCGTTGATCCAGGAAGGCGAGCTGAAGGGCTGACCGCTCAGGGCGCGTTTCGCGGCATACCCAGCTGGCAGAAAATCTGATGCGCCTTCTCGAGGTGCCGCTTTCCGTCGCGAAGCGAGATCGTGTAGTGACCGGGCAGGAGCGAGTCGAACTCGACCTCCCTGACCATCCGGGCGATGCTGGCCGAGTAATCCTGGATCGAGCAGTCGTGGATGTTCTGGGCAACGATCGTGCCGCCGTAGAAGATCAGGTCGCCGCCGATGAAATAGCGAAGCTCGCCTCCTTCGACCAGCAGCGAATTGTGCCCGGCGCAGTGTCCGGGCGTATCGAAGGGAGTGATGGTGAGCTTGCCGAAACGGAACGCCTTCGAGTCGATCAAGTCCGGCTGGCACTGCCACGGCGTCAGCGTGTAGTCCTGCGGATACATGCCGCCGGCACGCGCCTCGGGAAGTGAAATGGCGGCCTCGTCGCCCTCCTGCATGACGTGGGAGGTGAGCGGTGAACCGATCACCCGCAGGTTCGGCAGCCGCGTTCCCCAATCCCATGTGCCGCCGGCGTGATCGGCGTGATAGTGGGTGAGGATCAACATCGTGACCCGGTCCAGGTCGTAGCCGTCGCGCTGGATGTTCTCAATGATGCGATCGGTCTCGCCGTATTTGCCGCCCATGCCGGCATCGACCAGTGCCAGTTCTCCGTTGCCGCCATTGATCAGATAGATGTGGCAGTCGAGCGGCGCTGACAAGTTGAACCCGGTGTTTCCCCCGCCGACCAATGAGATGTCGTCTGTCAATCGCATATCCGTTATCCCTCGTGCAGCAATGACTCAAGAACAGCGGGGAGATCGGTGAAGACCAGATCGGGCTTGATCGGCGCCGACGCGATCTCAGCGCGAGTAGATACCCCCGTCAGGACCATGACCGTCAGCATGCCAAGTGAGTGGCCCGCGACGATATCGGTATCCAAACGGTCGCCGACCATGACGCACCGCTGCGGGTCTATGCCCATGTCGGCGACCGCCGCTTCCAGCAGATGGGCCTCGGGTTTACCGATGACCACCGGGTGACGCCCAGTCGAGGCGACCAGTGCCGCTACCAGCGCTCCGCACCCCGGAACCAGGCCGTTCTCGGTCGGCAACGTAACATCGCCGTTCGTGGCAATGAATTGGGCGCCGTACCGGATGCCGCGGTCTGCCTTGCGAAGCTTGTTGTAGGTCACCTCGCGATCGAGGCCGACTACGACCGCGTCCGGAGTTTCAACGTCGGGATCGACGAGCGAGAAGTCGCTTTGAGCCAGCAACTGATCAGTCAGCGCCGGCATGCCCAGCACATGCAGCTTCGCCGCGGAGCCAATGTGATCAACGATGTATTGGCGAGTTGCCATCGCCGATGTGAGGATCGAGCTTTCGTCGGCCACGATGCCCATTCCGGCCAAACGTTCCACATACATGGTCGGCGACGCCATCGAGTTGTTGGTCGCAAGGCGAAACGGCAATCCGCGGTGATGCAGTTCGTCGAAAAGGTCTTGCGCACCGGGCAGGGCCTCGGTACCTCGATACAGCACGCCGTCCATGTCGAAGATCCAGCCGGTCGCGTTGCGCAATCGCTGGATCGCATCCTGCTCCGAAGTCATTCACCCTCCAGGGAGAACTTTGCTGAGTCCTGGCGGCGACTTTGCGCCGCCAGGGATCGATGCGTCACGATACATCCGGAGTGCATCGGCGCGTGCCCGCATCTCGGTCAACTCGATCGACTCGCCGAACTGCGGAGCAAACACAACACGCACCTCGGCGGTCGGCAGATCGAACAGGGCCTTGGTCCAGGCCCAGATCACGACCGCGATATGCTGGGGATCGGGAGCGTGCCCAAGAGGCCAGCCGACGACGATACCGTCGTCGGCCGCGAAGCTCATGATTCCGCGCAGGTATGACGGCATGAGCGCAGCTTCACGCTCGACCGCATCGATGAGTTCCGGCTCGGCATCGCTGGGCAGACCGATCTCCACTGCCCATCGCTCCGCGATCTCACCTGACGCCGTTGCGCAGTCTGTATCACCACCGGCAAACACGATCAATGACGACAGCGCGTTGTCGCCAATATCCTCGTCGATCGAACGCTCCTTGAACGAAAGAGCCGGGTCCGACTTTATCGTACCGGCCAACTCATGCCCGCGCCTCCGCCTCGAAAAACCCGGGGGAAACG
>DASQCG010000040.1:0-10526 GCA_035634825.1 Thermomicrobiales bacterium
GGTTGGCTGAGGGTGGGTCATGGTGCGGTCGCGGTCCTGCGGGTTGGGTCGATTGCTCCGGTGGGCGATGGTAATCGGGTTGTTGCTCATGCAGCTGCCCGCTCCCACGGCCATCCGCGCCCAGGGCACGACCTGCCGGCCGGATGTCGAGCCGAACAACACGGAAGCCGAGGTCGAGAAGGTCAGCGGCGGATTCTGTATCGCCGGTGATCTGCCGGAGAGCTCCGATCAGGATCTCTTCCTCTGGACCGTCACGGCGGATGATGCCCACTCACCGTGGACGATCGCGGTCAGCGGGCCAGAGGCGGTCATCACCGACGCCAAGATCCTGACCCTTACGTCGGAACCCGGCGTCGAGCCGATCGTCGCCGGCTCGCAGATCGGTCACGTAGGGACGACAGAGAGCTCGACCGGACCGGTCAGCGGCAGCTTCCTGTTCGCGCCCGGCCAATACCTGATCGGCATCTCGCGAACCGACACGGCCAGTGCGGGACCGCCGGCGACCACGACCTACCAGCTCTCAGCCGAGAAAGCAGCGTCGACGCCCAAATCGCTCGACACGGAGCCAAATGACGACAGCGCATCAGCGACTCCCGTCCACGGCGCGATGGCGACGAGCGGCGATCTGCAGGGCTCGTACGACTACTACGCATGGACCCTCAGCGAATCCGATGCCGCGTCCGGATGGGAGCTGCATCTGCAGGGTGCGCTGGGCAAGTCCGGCTCGCTGACGCTGTCGGCCCCGGATGGCGCCCAGATCCTCACCGTGTACCCGGACCAGCTTGGCGCGATCGATCTGTACGACCTCGCACTTGAGCCGGGAACGTACGCAATCGCTATTGGAGCGCCGAGCGACACGCCTTCGCCCTATGTCCTGAGCGCCGTTGCCGGGACCCGTCCGACGACGGATCTCGAGCCGAATGACCTGCCGGACGTTGCCAATCCGATCGACCTGACGAACCCCGTGATCAAGGGACGGCTCGCCTCGACCGGTGATGTCGACCAGTACCGCCTGACCGTCGACGACTCCCTGGCCGGCTCGCTGTTCGATTTGCGGCTGATCTCGCGGTCAACGCTCAATCGAAAGCTTTGCATCACGTCGCTCGATGCGGGAACAGACCTGCAGTGCAAAGACGGACCCGGCGGCGCGGCGCTGGCGAACATTCTCCTTCCACGCGGCGAGTACCTGATCCGGGTTTCCGGCGATCCGGACCCGGCCAATCAGTACATCCTCCGCTTCGACGTCACCACACCCCCGGCCAACAATTTCGAGAGCGAGCCGAATGACACCGAAGAACTCGCGGCCACGCTTGACCCAACCGTGCCGATGTCCGGCCGCTACGACGGAACCGAGTACGACGTCTATCGGTTCACGACGACCGGCGATCCGCAGCTCTGGGATGTCGAGATCACCGGCACTGGTATCGGTCAGCTAGATTTCACCCGCCGGGACGGGACCCAACTCTCAATCGCCGAGGTCAACTCCGACAGGACTTCGGCGCGCCTCTCCGATCTCTACCTCACCCCCGGCGATCACTGGGTGCGGACCAGCGGCGAGAACGGCGATTACACGATCACGCTGACTCCGCTCGGACCACCACTCCCGGATGGGGAGCACGAATCGAACAATTACGCGGTCACGGCTGAGCCGATGCTGGTCGGGGATACGAAATCCGGCCGCCTTGTCGAAAACACCGATGCCGACGTATATCGCTTCTCGCTGGCCGCGCAGGAGCACATCATCCTCACCCTCGATGCGCCGGATGACGGGATGGTCAAGGTGCTGTTGGATTGGGGTAACGCCCTCGTCGCCACTGCCCAGTCGGCCGCGGCCGGGGAACGGACCACGCTCGACCTGGTGCTCCTGCCGGGCGACTATGTCGTGACGCTGACACCGAACCAAACCAGCACCGGCCGCTATGCCTTCACGGTGTCGCGCGACGATCCCTTCCGGCTCAGCGACGACCAGGAGCCGAACGACACGATCGCGACCGCGCAGCGCTTGCCCGCCGGCAAGGAGATGCGTGGCACACTCAGCAGCGACGATGGTCACGATATCTACCTGATCGAGCCGGCCAGCGGGCGGGATCTGAGCTTCACGGTTGAGTCGGACGGCGTCTACCCGGCCCAGCTGTCGGACGGCCAAAACTTCTACACGCTGACCCCGTCCACCGATGGCAAGAGCTGGACCGTTGATCAGCCGGTGCCGGACGATATCCCGCTCTACCTCGATCTGACCGGTTTGGGCACGTACCGTGTGACGTACGGCGCGCCGCCAACACCGGCTGGTCCGAAGCTCCCGAAGATTCTTGGTGGAGGCGAAAAGGCTCCGCTCCAGCTGTCACTAGCCGTCGAAGCGACCGAGGTTGCGGCCTATCTGACGGAGGGGCAAAGCGTCGACGGCACGCTGACGATCACGAATTCGACGACTGCGCCCGTCGACTTCAACCTGCTTTCCACCACGTCGCACTTTCACTTCAGGGTTGAGATCGACGAACTCCCGGCGTCTGTCGATGCCGGGCAGACCCTGACAGTGCCGGTTTCGATCCAGATCGAACCGGACGCCTGGGCGGATATTCCGGTTCGGATCACGATCGCGGCCGAAATTGGCGACCAGGTGGCAAGCGCCAACGCCGAGATCACGCCGACCGCTGAGGCGCCTCCGATCAACCCGGTGCAGGCGTGGCCGATTCCAAAGGACCTGCTCGGCGGGCTCGACGTTGCGTCACCCGAGCTGGGGGCGACCGTGGCCGGCACGGTCAATCCGGACGGCGAAGCCCTGCTGCACGATGGTGTCGCGCCGGTCGGCTCCGGCCTGTCGGTAAGCACGCCGACCTTGCCGTTGACCCTGACTGTCGATCTGGCTGGGGATGCCCCGGTTCCGGTGCGTGGCTTCATCCTCAATCCGATGGGGTTCTATGGTTGGCCGCAGGAGCAGGTCCGCGCGTTCGAGCTCCAGCTCTCGACCGACGGCGTCACCTTCGCGACGGTTTGGAGCGGCGAGCTCTCGGCGATCCCGCGCGAGCAGGCCTTCCTGTTACCGCAAACGACTGAGGCGACCCACGCCCAGCTCGTGATCCTCAGCACATACGACAGCAACCCGACCCAGCCGAGTTATCTCGGACTCGGCGAATGGAGCGTGATCGCTGAGCCGGGCTTCGTGCCCGAGACGGTCGACCGCCTCAACATCGCCGACTCAGCGTTCGGCGGGCACATCGTTCGTACCGACCCGCAGCTCCAGACGCCCGACGAGTGGCAGGCGATTCTGGATGCCGACACTACCGTGGTGCGTGAGTACCCCTCCGAAACCGGCGCCGTCAACTGGGTGATCGGCTTCGAGGACAACCGTGCCGCCCAGATCACCGAGCTGGCCTGGATCGATCCGGTCGACTCCGATCCGACCCAGCGCTTCACTGCGGTGAACGTCGAAATCTCGATGGGCAGCCCCTCTGGTCCGTGGCAATCGCTCGGGAGTTGGACGCTGAAGCGGAACGACAAGGGCGGCGTGCGCCGGTTCAAGCTTGACGCACCAACCTGGGCACGCTTCGTTCGTCTGTCGGGAACATCGCAGCAAGATGCCAGCTCCGTCGAGTATCCCGCCCAGGTCCAGATCTTCGAAGCGCCGATCGGGGACAGCTACCGCTCGGTGATCGGCGCGTGGGGAGGCACGAGCTCGGCGGCGTATTACGAGATGGAGAACCCGCCGGCGACGCAGCTCGTGCAGGATGAGACCGACGCGCCCGACCAACAGGATCAGGCCGCACCGCTCTCGCTCAATCAGACCGTCAATGGGCGGGCGCACGCCGGCACCGATGTCGACTGGTACCGGGTCACCGCACCGGAGAGCGACAACACACTCAGTTTCACGCTGACCGGCGCGCCGACAGTCGATGTTGTCGTGCGGGTCTTCGATTCCGGCAGTACTGAAGTGCAGGTTGCGCGCTCGGTCAGTGGGAACACGTCGACCGTCGTTTACTCAGCGCCCGTCACGCCTGGCGCCGAGTACACCGTCAAAGTCGAGCAGCCGTCGCACTCGATCGTCTTCGCCTTCGACACGTCATCCAGCATGGGCAACTATGAGCCGTTAGTCCAGCAGTCGCTGCGCAGCTTCGCGGACGGCATCGAGAAGGGGCAGGAGTTTGTCCAGGTCATGCCCTTCGAGGAGGATCCCCTGCTTGAAAACTGGACGGATGACTCCTATCTCGTCTACTCGGCGATCAATGGCTACTACGACAAGAGTCTCTCCAGTTCCTCCGAAGCGACCATTCTGAGTGCGACGAAGCTGCTCGCCGGCCAGGAGGGCTCGACCGCGATCCTGATCATCACCGATGCCGAGACCAGCAGTTTCGGCAAGGGCACTGAGATGTGGCAGCAGCTCGATGTCGTTCAGCCGCGTATCTTCGCGGTCCACGTTGGGGGCGCCTCAACGCCGGTACTGAACGAGCACCTGATGCAGGACTGGTCGAACAACGGGGGTTACTACCAGTACACCTTGAACCAGTCCGAAATGGACCGTGCGTTCGATCGGGCCGCGACCTGGCTCCGCCGCCCGGCGGGCTACGGCCTGACCGTGACGTCATCGTTCGTGGAATCGGCCACACCTGAGGCGTCGCCGACCGCTGAACCGACCAATACGCCCGAGCCCACGGCCACCGAGGTCTCGACCGAGCCGGGCACGCTCGCCGTCGTCGCGCCGGAGAGCGGTGGCGAGGCGCCGGCGGCACAGGTTTCGGACCAGGTCACGATTGAGATTATCCTCGACACCTCCGGCTCCATGCTCGCCGCCATGCCGGATGGACAGCGGCGGATCGATGTCGCCCGGAACGTGCTCAGCGACCTGGTTACGAACCAGTTGCCGGCCGGGATCCCGGTCACGCTGCGCACTTTTGGATACCAGCCCGACTCGTGCGACACGCAGCAGATCGTGCCGGTCCAGCCGCTTGATCCGGCCGCGATGGCCGCCACGATTCAGGGTATCGAACCGGTCAATCTCGTCCGCACGCCAATCGGCGCCTCACTCGAGCAGGTCGCGAACGACCTGGCAGGGGTCGAGGGTCCGAAAGTCGTCGTGCTGGTCACGGACGGCGAAGAGACGTGCGGCGGCGATCCGGCGGCCGCGATCCAGTCGCTGATCGATCAGGGAGTCGATGTCCAGGTCAACATCGTCGGCTTTGCGCTCGACGATGACGCCCTGCGCGCGCAATTCCGTGATTGGGCCAGGATCGGCAACGGCACATACTTCGACGCGACCAATGCGCAGGAGCTTGATCAGGCCATTGCGAGCGCATTCCAGGCGCCGTTCCGGGTGCTCGACGAAAACGGCAACGAAGTCGCCCGCGGAACGGTCGGCGGAGAGCCGATCGATGTTCCGCCCGGCACCTATACCGTCGTCGTCCTGACCGATCCCGAGCAGCGTTTCGAAGGCGTCGTCATCGAACCGGGCGGCGCGCTCGAGCTCCAGTTGAACTCCCCGTGATCGGTGCGTTACGCACAGGCGCCGAATTTTTCGACAGCTCCTGCTGCGGCGCCCCAAAATCCGCCGGTGAGTATGTCGTTGGCCGCGTTCATGACTGCGGCCACGCACTCGCCGTTGGCCAGGAACGGCGCTGCCGCGACATAAATCATGCGCAACTTGGCCGAGAACTCGGCCATCGTGACCAGGTAGGCAGCACCGCGACCATCGCTCATCTGGTCAATCAGCGAGCCATCGGCCGGGTTGTAGACCCACCAACCGAGCGCCGCTTCGCCGTCAATGGTCACTGGAGCAGAGGGCACGATCACGACGCGACCCTGATCAAGGTGACTCGCGATCAGTCCCTGGGCCGAATCTGCGATCGTGATGCCTCCGGCCGTGAGATCGGCTGCCGAGGTAAGGACCTTGATTGGCACGGCATCGGCCTCGGCCTGGCGAAATACACGCCCGACCGTTGGCCCGATTGCGCCAGGGATCGTCGGCGAGTACCCCTGGCTGCTCATGAACGTCAGGAGCCGGCTGTCGAGCGCCATCTCTTCGGCAACCTGCGCCCGCACCCCTGACTCGATGCCAAACGGTCGGGAGCGGTCGTCCGATGCGCCCGCCCGGCTCTGCACCAGCAGATCGGCCGTGATGTGCGCCGTAGAGAGCGATCCGTCAGCGGACTTTGCCGGCGCGTAGGTATAGGAGATCAGATTCGGCCGGTCGATGAACTCGGATCGTGCCCCGGATGCTGATCGGTCGGCAATCGTTTGCCCCACCGCCTGAATTGAGCGCGGCGCGTCCGAAAACGAGCTGAACTGGGATGACTCTGGCGGCTGGATGAGGGTGAATGCCGACGGCAACCTGCCCATGATCGCCCCGAACGAGACCAGCGGCGCCAGTGGCAGGTATCGCTTCGCGTCGCCGCCAACATCCACCTCGTCGATGGGTTTGATCCGGCTCAGATCGACTGAGGCGGCGGCGCGCTGATCGGCGATACGATCGAAGATCGTGCGCGACGTCGCCACCGGGTCGGCGCCCGGGGAATGGATCTCGATCTCCAGATACTCCGCCACAGCCTCGCCGTCAGGCAGGTCGGACGGTCCGCTCAACGCATCCAGAATCCCGCCCTGTCCGCCGAAAGTCATCGGTGCGGTGCCGTATTGCAGATCAGCGCCAAGGAAGAGAAGCGGGTAGTACTTACGCTGACCTTCGAGCGCGCCGCCGAGATCGATCCCGAGCTGGTTCATCTGCGCGCCGTCGATGTGGATGAGGGCAAGATTGCCGCCCACCGCGCTTTGGCTCCGGAAGGTCTGGTCCAGCGAGACGACCCTGGTCAGCGACCCGGCCGATGCCTCCTCGTGGGCGACCCGAATCGTGATCGTGTGGAACCATTCCTCGGGCAACGCGGCCATCGTGCTGCCGGCCGTCCCGCCGGTGGGCAGGTCGGCCAGGGTCGGGTGGAGATCGATCCACGTCGTGCCGGATGCGACCTGAACCCAGGTGTGCTGACCGGTCTCCATTTCTGGGATGACGAGCTCGGCCGACTTCGTCGCAATGCCGGCGTCATCCAGGAGACGGGTGACGAGACCGACCTGTGCGTCGACCTGGCTCAGGGCGTCGCCGAAGATCTCATTCCGCAGTCCGTCGAGGGCAGACTGCAGATCGTTGGTGGGCGGCGCGGCCGGAGTTGCCGAGCGCTCGAGCAGGGAAGCAATCGCGCTGGCGATGATCGGCGAGGGCGACAATCCCCGGGTTGCCATGTGCCGTGCCATGAGCTCATCAGTGTCGGCCTGTCCGGTTCGGAACCTGGTCTTCACCAGTGAGGCGTCAAGCAGTGCAGCCAGGAGCTGGGCTGTGTCGACCGAATTGCCCGCGCTGGCCCAGAGCGTCCCGATCGGTCCGCGCAAGGCGCCCGCGTACGGCTCGTACCGAATCTCGCCGGTGACGAAGGCGGCGATTTTGTCGGCGTCGTAATCGAGCTGGTAGGCGATCTCGTCGATCAACGGGTCAACGCCGGCTTGCTGGTTCCGGCTGCGAATCGAATAGCGGCGATCCGGTGCGGCCAGGCCGGGTGGAGTGCTCACGGCAGCCAGGGCACCGCCGCCGATCGCGGCCCGCAGGACCGAGCGCCGCGACTGCCGCCGATCGCCAAGCCGGGCAACCAGACGCGTCAGCTCATCGAATCGATCGCCGTTCATGAATTCTCCTGACCAGTCGCGAAGAGTCTTTGCCATTTCGGAGACAAACCGATCATAGCATCCAGGTGCGCGGTCGCCGTTAGCTCTTATTAGTACCGAGGTGATGGAATCATTCGCCATCTTCACCAATTTGTGCCGATGTCGTTCAGGGAACGCTTGTCGATGAACTCCTTAATGGAGGATTCATTTGTTACTCGTATGACAGATTGGGGCCGAGTGTGGCGGCGCTTGATTGGCTGAACGTATCCGAGATGCTGCTGAATGAGTCTGCGTCCGTTCTCTTTCTCTCGTCACCTGTCCGTGCGTCGCGATACGTGGATGGGGTTGGTCATCATTTCCAACCTCGTTTTCTGGGCGGTTTTCGCGATTCACGAGCTTTGGGTTCGTGGCCTGTTCGTCGACCTGGGTGGCGATTGGGCGTCGTTCTGGGGCGCGACGCAGGCCTTTGAGCGCCAGTCCCCTGCGGCAGGCTATCACCTGCCGGCAATCGCGGCGGCGACGAGACCACTCTCCGTGTTCACCCACGATGGCGCCCGTGGCGCCCGGATCGGGCCGGCCCCGTATCCGCCGATCTTCCTCGACTTCTTCTCGTTCTTCACGGCACCTCCGCCCGTCGTTGGGTATCTCTTGTGGACTGCTGCTTCGGCGGTCGTGGCGCTGCTCGTGTTCAAACGTCTGGCCTCGCGCGCTTATTTGCAGACACCGTGGGTGTACGCCCTGTTCCTTGTGAGCTCGTTCCCTGTGATGATGGCGCTGTTCGTGGGCCAGGTGGTCTCGATATTGCTCGTCTGCGTCCTGCTCGCCTTCTTCGATTTTGAAGACGGCCGAGAGCTGCGCGCTGGTTTCTGGATCGGTTTGCTCGCGCTCAAACCGCAATACGCGCCGTGTCTCGTGCTGGTCATCCTCTTCAAGCGACGCTGGGCCGCGCTTGCCGGGATTGGGTTGGGCGGCAGTGCGGTTTTGGCGGCTTCGTTGATAACCGGTGGGCTCAGCGGCGTAGCTGCGTACGGTCGCGAGCTGGTGACGTCGTATCCCTCCTATGCGGGCACGCTCGGCGTCGATCCACGCGGTCAGTTGAGCTGGCGTTCGGTCGTTGCCATGACACTGCCCGGCCTTGGCGCCGGGTGGAGTCTGGCCCTGGTCGTCACGTTGTCGATCCTGACGATCATTGCGCTGCCGCTGCTCTGGCGTGGACCGTGGAATCCGCAATCCGACGATTTTGCGCTCCGGTTCCTGGCGACGCTGGCGGTCACGCTGCTGGTGGCATATCAGAGTCAGCCCCATGGAGCGGCTCTCCTCCTGATCCCGGGGGTTCTGGTCGCGAGCCGATCCCAGTCGCGCGCCGTTCTCCCGTTGCTCTTCTGTTCGGCCATCGCGGCGGCTCCGTGGATTGGTGTCGTGTCGGCCTTGCTCCTGGGCAATCTCTGGCTAGTCTCACTCGCCATAACGGGTTTGCTCGTTTCAGTCGTCATCCTGACGCTCGATAGAGTCCGCTGGGCAGTCGACCCGTCGCTTGTGGCCTGAGCGGTTTGCGGCGCGCTCTTGCGTAGAATGGCGCGAGTACATCGCCGAATGTTCCGGTCATGCAAAGTGAGAGCCGATGCCGAATACCGAAATCGCGTTGACCCCGTCGGGAACTCACCCGTGGGTGGCGGAGGGGCAGCGGCGGGTCCGGTTCGGGATCAGCATCTTCCCCCAGCCGGTCGATTGGCAGCAATTCATCGAGATCGTCCAGCGCGCCGAGGCCGATGGCATGGACGGCTACTTCAGCTACGACCACCCGCAATCCCGCGCTGATTGCTGGACCGCTCTCTCTGCCCTCGCCGCCTGCACCACGAAAATCCGGCTGGGGACCGCCATCGACTGCATCTACTACCGCTCGCCCTACATGCTTGCCCGGCAGGCGGCCGATGTCGATCGGCTCAGCGGCGGTCGACTCGTGCTCGGAATCGGAATCGGCGACAACGTCCCCGAGTTCCACCGCATGGGCCTCGAGTTCCCGCCGACGAAGGTCCGCCAGCAGGGACTGGTCGAGGCGATCACAATCGTTCGCGGTCTCTGGTCCGGCAAGCCATTCCGCTTTGAGGGCGAGCAGTGGTCCGCGGCAAGCGATACCGCGTATCCCTTCCTTGGTCCGGTCCAGCAGCCGTGGGTACCGATCATGATCGCGGGCGGCGGCGAGAAGGTGACCCTCCGGCAGGTGGCGCAGTTTGCCGATGCTTCGAACATGGGCGCGCACGAATGGATCGGCAGCGCCGTCACCAGTGCCGATATCGACCGCAAGTTCGGCAAGCTGCGGGATTACCTGGCCGAGCATAGGCGGACCTATGAGTCGGTCCTGCGCAGCCAGTTCACGATGCCGCTGGTGATGGCCGAGACGCAGGCCGAGCTCGACCGCAAGCTGGCCGGAATGCCGCAGGATGTCCTCGAGTGGTGCGGCGATGCCCTCTTCGCCGGCACACCCGACGAGACGATCGACTTCTACCGGGACATGGCTGCGGCCGGGTTCCAGTATTTCATCGCCAACATCCTCGACGGTGATTACTCGACGATCGAGCTAATGGGCAAGTACCTGATCCCAGCCTTCGCGTAACCGTCGGACGTGAGCGGAACAGGGAACGAGGGACCGCCCGGTCCCTCGTTCCCTGTGGATGTGTGCCCGGCGCCGCCCGATTGAATGGCTGGCGGGATTAAGAACGGCCCGGACTGGCGGGATCGTGAGTGATCATGCCGACTCGTCAGCTCGTGATATCTCGCCATCGCCGGCGAGGCAACCCTCGGCATGGATCGTTCAATTCACAACCAGTTTTCAGATAATTGGAGAAAAGTACTGGAAAGCAATACGGGAAAACCCCGTATTTCACACCAGA
>DASQCG010000041.1:0-5682 GCA_035634825.1 Thermomicrobiales bacterium
TGACGTCGCGGATTGCCGATCCGGCACGGTTCGGCGAGTTCGCGGATCTCGACTGGGTCTACGATCCTGGAGCCAGTACGCTGGAGAAGCCGGTCTACATCAAGCGAATGACGAATTGACGTATCACGCTGACTGTGCGTCCCGAATCGAAACGTAGCGCGCGGCCGCCGTGCCGCGCTGGGGCCGCAGGCCACGACGTTCTCTCGAATGACCGGTTTTTGCATAGCCTCGGGTCTTCCGGCAATGGATGCGCGGCACAGCGGCCGCGCGCTACGTCAAGCGCCGGTTTCAAGGTGCGGTCGATGCTCCGGGTTGGCCCATGTCGGGCGCAACCTTTGCGTTACGGATCAGCCGGATGGGGGCATAGGCAGGGAGATGGGGAGGCTGGTGCGGCTGGATTCGTAGATGGCCAGGATGATCTCGAGCGATTTGCGGGCTTCGGCGCCGGTCACGGCTGGGTCGCGGCCGGCCTGGATTGACTGCAGGAATTCCTGGATCTGGAGGATGTGGTAGTCAGGAAAGCCTTCCTTGCCGTCGTCCTCGGCCAGCCACTGCTCGCGTAGTTCCTCTTCGCCGGGGATGCTCCAGACGTCGTTGACGCCGAGCTCGCCCTCGTTGCGCTCCCAGACGCTGATCGTCGCGCCGGAGTCCCCGTTTACGGCAACCCGGAAGCCATAGGCGGGCTGGAAGGTCGAGCTGGCCTGGATGACGCCGAGCGCGCCGCTCTCGAACCGGACCGTGGCGACGGCGGTGTCCTCGACGTCGATGTAGCCGCCGTGGCGAAGGGTGGCGATGCGACCGCTGACCTCGACCGCGCGACCCATGAACCACTGGAAGTGGTCGATCGAGTGGACCGCCTGGTTCATGAGGACGCCACCGCCCTCGGTGGCCCACTTGCCTCGCCAGGGATCCATCGCGAAGTAGTCGGGTCCGCGCCAGAGCCGTACCGCGCACTCGCCGAGGATCGGGGTGCCGATCTTGCCGGCGTCGATCGCGGCCCGGATGCGCTGGACGGACGGCCAAAACCGGCGCTGGAAGATGACGCCGAATTTGATCCCGGCCCGGTCGGCGGCGGCGATCATGCGATCCGCCTCGCCGAGGGTGGTCGCGATCGGTTTCTCGCAGAGGACGTGGACGCCGGCCTCGGCCGCCGCCACGACGACCGCCTCATGGGCAGGGTGCGGCGTGCAGACCAGCGCGGCATCAACCAGCCCGCTCTGGAACAGGTCGACCACATGATCCGACACGTGCGGAACGCCGTATCGGGCGGCGAGATCGGCTGCGCGGCTGATCTCGCGATCGCAGCAGGCGACGAAATCAGCTTCCGGGAGGGCGTCGAGCGCCTTGGCGTGGATCGCCGCGATCTTCCCGCACCCGACGAGCGCTACGCGAACCTGATTACCCTGCATCGTTTCCCCGTCCCCTGGTTGTTACGTGTTGACTGGGTAGCAGGCGCGCCCGGAGATAGTCGGCTGCCCAGCGAATCCCCTCGCCGCCTGGGCAGAGGGGATCCTCGTTCTCGATTGCGATGATCTCGTCGTAACCGATGTCGGCGAGGGCGGAGAAGATGGCCGACCAGTCGAGCGCGCCGAGCCCGGGCAGCCGGTATCGCCACCAGCCACTGCCGAGGATGCCCTGCCGGGCGAGGCGGGCCGGGAGGATCTCCGTGTCCTTGCCGTCGAAATGGTAGATCTTCGAGCCGTACGCCCTGATGACGTCGGGGATGTGCGGAATCTGCAGCCAGACGAGGTGCGAGGGGTCGAAACTGAGACCGAGCGCAGGCGACGGCACGGCCGCGAACATGGCGTCCCAGAGCTCGGGGCTGTGGGCGAGGTTGCCCTCGGGTCCGCCACGTCCGGCGGTCTCGAAGGCGATGCGGACGCCGCGTTCTTCGGCGTAGTCGGCCAGCGGCGCGTAGACATCGGTGAAGATGCGCAGGTTTTCGGCGATGCGGTTGGATACGTGGCCGTCGCCCACGCCGGGCATTCCCCAGAAGTGCATCCCGAAGGCCGATCCGGTGAAGGTAACGACGGTAGAGATGCCGAGCGCTGCCGCGACGTCGATGACGGTGCGGAATTCGGCGATGCGCAGCTCGCGGAGGGCGAGGTCGGCGGTGAGGAGGTTGACCATCGGCGCGAGCGAGGCGATCTCGACGTTGTGGTCAGCAAGCAGCTCGGGCAGATTGCCGGGACCGTTGCGGGCGATGTCGACGAGATCGAGATGGCCGGGGAACGAGGCATCGCCGATCGGTGCGAAGTTGGCGCCGACATTGACCTCGATCGCATCAAAGTGGTTGGCAGAGGCCCAGGCGACGAGGTCCGGGAACGACATCGGCTCCATGCCGATCAGGGATGCAAATCCAATCTTCACTGACGCCGCCTGTCTGAGATACGATCCAAGGTCGGCGACAGCATAGCCAATAGACGATCGGGCTGCTTGCGGCGATGATGGTCACGGCGATTCGTAGTCATTGCGGGAAGAACAACGATGCGGGATTTCAACCAGGCGAGCCTGGATGAGCATTTGGCGAACCTGACCCAGAACCTGACGCCGGAGCAGGCGCAGCAGGTCAAGGAGCGGGTGCGGGAGAAGGCCTCGGGCGGGTGGTTCGATATGCCACCGGACGCGGTCGATGGCGCGTTCGATCTGGTCAGCGCGGTGCTGCAGGGGATCGTAGTGCTGCCGGATATGGGAGGCGCGGGGAACAAGCTGGGTTCGGCATTGAGCGGACTGGCCGGGAACGCGGGGAGTCTGCTCGGCAGCTTGCCGGATCTCGGTGGGTCTGCGCTGAGCGGATTGGCGAAGCTGGTCGGCGGCGCGGGTGATCTGGCCGGGAATGCGGGCGATGCGGTTGGTGCGGTGACCGACCTTGCCAGCAATGCCGGAGCGATCGTTGACGTGCTGAGCGCTGTTCTCGATGCCGGACCGGATGCCGGGGAGCTGGCCGGGGCGATCCTCGAGGCGCTCGGCGACGTGCTGTCCAACTCGTGATCTCGATTCGGCAGGGCACTATCGGGGATTTCGACATCATCCTCGGGTTGATGGATGAGGCGGTCGCGTGGCTGGTGGAGCAGGGGCGGACCGGGCAGTGGGGCTCGGAGCCAATCTCGAGCCTCACGCCGAGCGTCGAATTCATGCGCCGGGAGGTCGAGAGCAACGATCTCTGGATCGCCGAGCTCGACGGAGATCCGGTCGGGGCGATGCTGCTTGGTGAGGCGCCGACTCGCTACGTGGAACCGGTCGAGGAGCGGGAGCTGTTCTTGCACCTGCTGGTGACGTCGCGCCGGGTGATCGGGCAGGGAGTCGGGCAGGCGCTGGTCGATCGCGCGATTGAGGTCGCGCGGGAGCGGGGGATCGACCTGATCCGGGTCGATTGCTACGGCGGGGATGATCGGAAGCTGGTGCGGGCATACGAGCGGCTCGGGTTCACGCCGACACACGTGGTCATGGTCGGCGAGTGGCCGGCGCAGGTGTCGGAGATGCGGGTATCCGGGAGTATGTCCAAAACGGACATAGGATGATAGATTGTGCGTGGAGGTACGCCATGAACATCTATCTGGGCAAGCATTTCGAAGAATTCATCCGCAAGCAGGTCGAATCCGGCCGGTACGCCAACGCGAGCGAAGTCGTCCGCGAGGCGCTGCGCCTCTACGAAGACAACGAGGTCAAGTTGGAGCGACTTCGTGCGAAGATTGCTGAAGGCATGGCTTCAATCGAGCGCGGCGATGTCATCGAAATCGACAATCTTGATGCCTATTTCGACGATCTGGTTCGACGAGTAACTGAGCGTGTGGAGCAGCAAAGGAAGAGCGCGTAATATGCCGCTCCTCCGGTTAGCCACATCACGCGAGACTGACGCAGATCTTGAAGACATTATTGAACATTCAAGCCGAGCTTGGGGAATGCCGCAGGCTCTGCGATATCTTGACAATCTCCGGGCAGGCTTCCGGCGCCTGCGCGAGTATCCCCAGTTGGGTATCGACTGTTCGGATCTATTCCCGGGGATACGCTGTGCTGCAGTTCAACAGCACCGCATCTACTATTTGGTGCGCGAGGACCACATCTACGTTGTTCGAGTGCTTCATGAACGTGAGGACGCCGAGGCGGAACTCAGCACGATTGACGTGGACTAGATAGTGAACTCGTAACCTGCACTCGTTCGGATCCTGCGGTGGCGCAGTACGGTCCCGTTGCACATGTCCGCTTATTGCCGATTTGACTCAGGAGGCACCATGACTGACTCCATTCCCCGACGACCATTTGGCAAGTCCGGCGAGGAGGTCAGCTTGCTGGCCCTCGGCGGCGCGCACATTGGGCTGTCTTCCCTGAGTGAGGACGAAAGCATCCGGTTGCAGCACGCCGCCTTCGACGCTGGCGTGACCTTTCTCGACAACGCCTGGGAGTACAACGCCGGCATCTCTGAAGTGCGGATGGGCGAGGCGATCAAGACGTGGCGCTCTCGCGACGACCTCTTCGTGATGACCAAGGACTGTGCCCACGACCGCAAGGCCGGGAACTCGATGGTCAAGCTCGAGCAGAGCCTGCGCCGCCTGCAGATCGATCACCTCGATCTCTGGCAGCTCCACGAGGTCGTCTGGGAGGACGATCCGGACTGGATCTTCGCGCCGGGCGGATCGGCCGAGGCGTTGCTCAAGGCCAAGGAGCAGGGAAAGGTCCGCTACATCGGCTTCACCGGGCACAAGTCGCCGGCGATTCACAAGCGGATGCTCTCGCAGGGCTTCCCATGGGACGCGGTCCAGATGCCGTTGAACGTGCTCGATGCGCACTGGGAGAGCTTCGCGAAGGAGATCGTACCGATCTGCCAGGAGCAGGGGATCGCGATCGTTGCCATGAAGAGCTTCGCCGACGGCCACCTTTTCAAGGCAGGCACCGGCGTGACGCCTGAGGAGGCGCTTCGCTACACGATGAGCCTGCCGGTGGCGACGGTCGTCTCGGGCATGGAGTCGATGGAGATCCTGAACCAGAACGTCGAGATCGCGCGGAACTTCATGCCGCTGACCGATGCCGAGCGGGAGGCGATTGTCGCCAAGACGGCATCACTAGCCGATGGCGGCCGATTCGAGCCGTTCAAGACCACCCGCGACTACGAGGCCGAAGAAGGCCGCCATGCCCACAACTACCCGCAGAGATTCGCCGCGGACTGAGGCGAGCAGTGTCAGGTCAGGCCGCGTTGCGCTTCAGCACATCGATCAGCGAAGTGCCGTCAGGGAGGTTGGGGAGACCTCCGAGCAGCGTCGGGTCGGCGTTGAGGATTTCGATTCCGACCGGCGCACCGTCGGATTCGACATCGAGGTAGGTCGATCGCGAAAGCTCAAGTGTCTCCGCAACCTCGTTCTCCGACAGGCGCAAATAGAGCGCATTGGCCTCCGGGTCGTAACTGAGCCGCGGATCTGTCATCTTGGTTGCTCCGATTTCGAGGGTGCGAAGCTGGTTAAGGGTGGAGGGATACGTGTTAAGGCAACGAAAAACAAAAGGCGAAAGTCCAAACACTGGCCCTGCTCCCGTAATTCTCAACCCTCAACTCAC
Organism: Thermomicrobiales bacterium; assembly: GCA_035634825.1. GTDB lineage: Bacteria > Chloroflexota > Chloroflexia > Thermomicrobiales > UBA6265 > DASQCG01. The sequence goes on from DASQCG010000041.1 coordinate 5,548, forward strand.
GACTCGATCGGGTGGCCGGCGCGGGCCCAGGCGAGGATGCCGCCGTTGAGACTGGCGACATCGGCAAAGCCACGGGCGAGGAGCTCGTCGGTGCCGGTCAGACTGCGGACGCCGGAGCGGCAGACGACGACCACC
>DASQCG010000042.1:0-1500 GCA_035634825.1 Thermomicrobiales bacterium
CACTTCCGTTACAGCTTCGATCTCGCCGAACTGGGAGACGGAATCGGCATTGTCCCGGTCGCGGTCGGGCTGTTCGGTCTCGGCGAAATTCTTTCAACGCCAAGTGCCAGCGCCGTCAAAGACATCATCAGCCCGCGCATGCGTGATCTGTTGCCGACGCGCACGGAATGGAAACAAGCCTCGATGCCGATCGCGCGCGGCACGCTGCTTGGATTCATTATCGGCATCATCCCGGGCTCGGCCCACATCATTTCGAGCTTTCTCTCTTACGCGGTCGAGCGGCGCGTCTCGAAACATCCGGAAGAATTCGGCAAGGGCGCCGTCGCCGGCGTCGCGGGGCCGGAAACCGCTAACAACGCGGCTTCCACTGGCGCTTTCGTGCCGTTGCTGGCACTCGGCATTCCAACCAGTCCGATCACCGCGGTGCTGATCGGAGCCTTGATGATTCACGGCGTGTCCGTTGGACCGACCCTGGTCAATGACCACCCCGATGTCTTCTGGGGCTTCGTTGCCTCGATGTATGTCGGCAATCTCATGCTGCTGGTGCTGAATTTGCCGCTGGTCGGGCTGTTCGTGACGGTACTGCGGATCCCCTATGCTTATCTTTATCCGCTGATCATCATGTTCTGCATCATCGGCGTCTACGAGGTGAACAACTCGATCGTCGACGTGTGGATCATGTTGATCATGGGCGTCGTCGGGTACGCGCTACGCAAATTCGACTTCGACCCCGCCCCGCTCGTGCTGGGCCTGGTGATCGCGCCGATCCTTGAACAGAGCCTGCGCCAGTCACTCATTATGTCGAACGGCAATTACCTGATCTTCTTCAGCAGGCCGATCTCGCTCTCGCTGATGATTTTCAGCATCGGCCTGCTCGTGCTGGCGGCCTATTCATTCATACTCAAGCGCGCCGACTGGCGTACCAAGCTGGCTGAAGTGGAAGCCGGCGAGACGGAGACCTAGGCGTCGCCCTTTCGCGCGTACAGCGACATGGCGATCAGGGCCGTGCCGCCGAAGATCATGTTGATGCCCACAAGGAGGCCGAGCGCCCAAGCCGCCGTGCTCGGCAACCCGGCGAAGATCATCAGCGCAAGCGCCAGATCGATGATGCCGCTGACTAGCATCCAGCCCCAACGGCCGGACAATTCGCGTTTGTGATCAAACGCGAACATGATCGAAGCAGCGCCTTCGACAATAAAGAATGCGATCAGGAGCAGTGTGAGCGAGAACGCGCCAGTCAAGGGCGACGCCAGCAGCATGCCGCCGACGACAAGGGCGAGAATGGCCGAAACTAGCGACCACCAGAAACCCGGCGCGTGCCGCAACCAGTATGTGGTGAAGAGACCGACGATTCCGCTCACCAGGAACAGCCAGCCGAACAGGATGGTGACCGCCAGTGTTGCCAACGGTGGCAGCACGACCGCCGTCGCTCCCAAAACAAGAAGCACAACACCTTCGACAAGAAAGAGAACCCAGTGCTCGCGCAGCGCGGCCCGGGCT
>DASQCG010000043.1:0-4705 GCA_035634825.1 Thermomicrobiales bacterium
CGCGCGCCGGTCGAGCGGTCGAGCGGCATCCCGGTCGGCATGGATCCGGATATCTACCAATACCGGCCGCCGCTCGATCTCGACAACAGGCGGTTGCGGACATTGGCGGCCGCGCTCGGTCCTGCATATGTGCGCGTCAGCGGAACGTGGGCGAATAGCGTCTATTTCCATGATGCGGACACTCCCGCGCCGCAGTCGCCCCCGGACGGGTTCGGCGGCGTGCTGACCCGGCGGCAGTGGAACGGCGTCGTCGCCTTTGCCGAAGCGGTCGACGCCAGGATCGTCACCTCGTTCGCTACCAGTACCGGTACCCGGGACGCGGCCGGCGAGTGGAGACCGGATCAGGCGCAGGCGCTGCTCGACTTTACCCATTCCGCCGGGGGTGCGATTGCCGCGACCGAGTTCATGAATGAGCCGACCTTCGCCGAGATGGGTGGCGCGCCGGCGGGGTACGACGCGGCGGCCTTCGGGCGCGATATCGCCGCATTCCGCTCGTTCATCAAGCGAGCCTCGCCGGAAACGATCTTCCTTGGCCCGGGCTCTGTCGGAGAAGGAGGGACCGCGTTTGCGCTGGGTCCGGAGGTGCTTCGGGCTGACCGGCTCCTGGAATCGACCGGTCCGGCGTTCGACGCTTTCTCGTACCACTTTTATGGCGCCGCTTCGGTGCGGTGCGCGGAGTTCGGTGAGGAATCGCAGACGACGGCCGAGGCGGCGCTCTCGGCGGAGTGGCTGGGCCGCGCGGGTGCGACTCACGACTTCTATGCTGGACTGCGCGACCAGTACGTGCCCGGCGCGCCGCTCTGGAACACGGAAACGGCCGACGCCGCCTGCGGTGGCAACCCGTGGGCCAGCACCTTCCTCGATACCTTCCGCTATGTCGTCCAGCGCGGCAGCCTCGCCCGGCGGGGCCTGCAGGTCATCATCCACAATACGCTCGCATCCAGCGATTACGGGCTCCTCGACGAGGACACCTTCGCACCGCGGCCGAACTACTGGGCCACGCTCCAGTGGCGAAAGCTGATGGGCACGACAGTGCTCGACCCCGGCTCGCCGCCGTCGGGCAACCTGTACCTGTTCGCCCATAACTTGCGGGGAATCGAGGGCGGGGTAGCGCTGGTGGCGGTCAATGCCGATCGCACCGCATCGCACACCCTGGAGGTCGCCGTGCCCGTCGAGCGCTACACCCTGTCAGCGACGGGGTTGCAGGATACGGTCATCCAGTTGAACGGGCACGATTTGCGGTTAGGCGCGGACGACTCCCTGCCGCCGCTCTCTGGCGTGGCGTCCCAGCCCGGACCGCTCGAGCTGGCGCCGCTCAGCATCACGTTCCTGGCGTTGCCAACCGCCAACAACGACGCCTGCCGGTAACTCCCGGAGACGTCCCACGGCTCGCTCAGGAGCCGTTACTCCTCCGGCGGTATCGGCGGTTCGGTCGAGCGCTGGGTATTGACCTGGCGCTGGACCTCTGCCTGGACCGTGGCCTGGCGGTTCACGCGGCTTCGGCGCGCAATGAGACCGGCCCAGATCAGGGGCCAGAGCATATTCGCCACCGCGCCGGCAGCGACCGCAATCAGGAAGCCGGAACGCTCCTCCGAGATGAGCCGGCCGTTGTGAAAGAGCAGGAGCAGAAGAAAAGCGACAATCGCGCCAAAGATAATGCCGACCAATCGCTGAAACACGATCCCCTCCGATCCGGAGCCCGTTCTGTAGCGCGACGGCGAAGCGTGGCCGGCGGTCGGCGCATTTCGCCACCGAAACTCCGCGTCAACAATAACCCACGGACAATACGGGACGCAGCCGGGAGAGCATGCTGCTAGAGCCAGTCGCCCGATGCGGGATCAGGCCCGGTTGCATCGTCCTGTTCAGTCATCTCCTTGCCCGTCCAGATGCGCCAGACGGGTGGGATCGATGCGGCGACCGGCAGCGCAAAGAGCACCCCGATCACGCCGAGCAGGTTGCCTCCGATGATCACCGCAAAGAGCGTCATCAGGGGCGAGAGGTTCAGTGTCTTGCTAAAGACGCGGGGCGACGTGATGAAATTCTCGATCTGCTGGTAGATGACATAGAGCGCGATAACCAAAATCGCCGTCTGAACAGAGACGGTCAGCGCGAGGACTGCCGCGGGGATGGTCGCCAGCGTGACGCCAATTTGGGGGATCGCGTCACCGATCGCGGCAATGAGCGCCAGGACTGTCGCCGCTGGGACATTCAGGGACGTGAGTATCACGAGCGCGAAGATGCCGAACAGCGCCGAATTGATGGCCTGTCCGAAAATGTAGCCGTTCACGGATTGGGCCATGACCGCGACGGAACGATTGATCTTGTCCCGGCGCGACGGCAGGACCTCGCGAACGATGGCGTCGAGCGAACGGCCGCGGTCCGTCAGCAGGAAGATCGCCGCCGCCAGGATAACAAGGACGTTGCCGATTCCGGTGACCAGGCCGACTCCCTGATTGAGGAGGCCGCGCGCGTTGAGGCTGCCGGAGGTCTGACCGAGCTGTTGTTCTTGCGACCATTTCAAGACACGGTCGTAGAGGCCCGGCTGGCGTTTTTGCAACCACGCCATGCCGTTTTCGATGTAACTCGGCAAGGTGTTCCAGAAGTCTTTCAGATCCGAGGCGATCCGGGGCGCCATGAACCAGAGCAGCGCCGTCGCCGCGCAAATCACAGCGGTCAGTACGATCACGATCGCGACCGTCCGGGGAATCCCCCTTCGTTGCAGCCAGAGGATCGGGCGATCGAGCACCATCGCCAGCAGCAAGCCGAGGGATGCCTGGAAGAGGGTGCTGCGAATCAGATAGACCAGCCAGACCAGGCCGATCGTGATCAGAATCTTGACGATCGTGGCAGTCGGCAGCTCGATGCGCGTTCTCGTCTCCACGACGATCGGGCGGTCAGGCGGAATGTCGGCTCGGTCGGGCCGGGAGCGTCGCAGGATCCTGCTGCGATCCGCTTTGGGTCGGTCGGGCGACGGATGTTCAGGCGCTCTGCCGGACATCGATCCTCCTCAACATGCGTTCGCGCCGGCGACAATCAGGGTGACGCGCCGTTGCCGTTTCGACGCTCGAGTGTTCGCGACAGGACGAGGTAGCCGATCGTGCCGGAGATGATCGAACCGATGAGCACGCCGACGCGGGCGTGGTCGGCGGCCGGTTCCTCCTTGAATGCCAGCTCGGTGATGAAGAGCGACATGGTGAAGCCGATACCGCCGAGGCTAGCCACGCCGAGGATGTGGTGGAAGGTGATTCCTTGCGGCGGGTGCGCGATTCCGCTATGCACCGACAACCATGAGAAGAGCGTGATGCCGAGCGGCTTGCCGATCAACAGGCCGAGTATGACGCCCCAGGTCACAGTACTGCCGAGTGCGTCACCCAATCCGTTCCGGAGCGGGATGCCGGCGTTGGCGAAGGCAAAGATGGGCAGGATGAGGTATGAGACCCACGGGCCGAGTCCATGCTCCATCAGGCTCATCGGCGTCTCAACGCGCTCGACCAGGCGATCCAATCGCTGCGCGGCGAGCTGCTGCCGCTCGTTACTGAGGATGTTGTCGCCCTGGGCACATGAGGCCTCGAACTCGTCAATTAATCGCCGTCCGACGCGAACGAAATCACCGGCATTGATCCAGGAGCGCGCCGGCACCGTCATCGCGACCAGCACGCCCGCGATCGTCCCATGGATGCCGGACTCGAAAACCGCCAGCCAGACGCCGATTCCGAGAATTCCGTAAATGTACCACCGGTGGAACCCGGCCCGGTTCGCCAGCACCAGGGCGGCGAGGAGCAGGACCGCAACACCCATCCACACCACGTTCAGGTTATCGGTATAGAAGAGAGCGATCACGCCGACCGCGATGATGTCGTCCACGATCGAAGATGCGGTCAGGAATACGACCAGCACCGTCGGCACGCGCCCGCCGAGGAGGCTCAGGATGCCGAGCGCAAACGCGGTATCCGTTCCGATCGGGATACCCCAGCCATGCAACGCGTCGCCGCGGCTGTTGATCAGCAGGTAGATCGATGCCGGGACCACGCCGCCGCCGATGGCCGCCGCGATCGGGAGGGCTGCCTGGCGGATCTCACGGAGTTCGCCAACCAGTACCTCGCGTTTGATCTCGAGCCCGAGGATGAAGAAGAAGAGCGCCATCAGGGCATCGTTCACCCAGTGGCGCAGCGAGATCGTGATACCGATATCGGCCGTGCCGATCGTGAGCTTGGTATTCCAGAAGTTCTCGTAGGTATCCGCCCAGTGCGAGTTGGCCATGATCAAAGCCAGGGCTGCGCCGAGCAGGAGGAGACCGATACCCGAAACGCTGGTCCGCACGAACTCCTGGAGCGGGCCGATCGCCAGTGCCAGCGGCTGCTCTTGAGAGGTCCCGGTAATGTTGGAGACACGGGGCGTCCCCTCGGAAATCTCGTCGGCGCGATCATTCCAGATCGTGCGCTCGTCGGACTCGCGCCAGCGCTGGAGACTGTCTTCGCTGTCGAAGCGGAGAAGGACTCGGTAACGGCCGCGGCCGCGAGTCGGGCGATAGGCGTGGACCGACATGAAGCCGGGGAATTCCTCGGCAGCCTGGGTGATGCCGGCCAGGTATTCGTCGAATTCCGACTCACGTCCCGGCTCGATCCGCAGCGAGACGCTGATCGTCACGCCTTGGCCGTTGACCTCGTTCGACTCTGCCTCTGCCATTGCGTTCTCCCCAACGCGT
>DASQCG010000044.1:0-23147 GCA_035634825.1 Thermomicrobiales bacterium
GGCGTCGGTGACGTAGACGATGCCGGCGTCGGCCTCGCCGAGCTCGACCTTGGTCAGGACCGAGCGGACGTTGTCCTCTTCCGAGACGATGTTCGCGGCGTAGTCCTCGACCGACGGACCACCGGCTGCGGCGGTCTTGCAGAGCGACTGGCGCGCGTAGTTGCCGGCCGGGACATCGGGGTTGGCGAGCACGAGCCGGACGCCATCCTTCGCCAGGTCGGCGACGGACGCGATGCCGGCCGGGTTGTCGGCCGGGACAACGACCGTCAACCGGTTGGTCACGAAGGTCGCCGATCCCTCGACCGGGATTCCGTCCTCGACCGCGCTCTTCATCTGCGCTGGACTGGCCAGGGCGAGGACATCGGCCTGAGCACCGCCCTCGGCGATCTGGGTGACGAGCGCTTGCGATCCGGCGAAGTTGAACGTAATGTCGAGATTCGGATCGGCGGCCTTCAGGTCATTCGCGATTTTCGTGAAGGCGTCGGTCAGGGAGGCCGCCGCGAAGACGGTCAGTTTGCCGCCCTCGTCCGGGAACTCGACCGGTTGCGGAGTAGCGGCGGGCGTCGGTGATGCCGCCGGAGTTGCGGGCGCGGGAACGTCGCAGCTCCACGCCTGTGCCTGTGCTGAGACCGGCAGGTGCCAGATCGCCAAACTGGCCAGGATCGCGATTGCAAGCAGGAATCGAACCGGTGCCCTGACAACGCGCCCTCTCATCCGACGTTACCCTTCCCTGTCGTCAACGTGATCCGGAGCTTGATAGTCAATAGTTGAGTATGTGCCGATCTGCAGCCTATGGCAGGCGCTGAGTGCTGTCAAGCACCGGCCGCATCCGAGATCGGGCTGCTATCGTCAGCGTTGACAGCGACCGATCGCCACGAAGGAGCCGGACGATGCCGCAACCCGTCTATGTGTCGAACATCCACGCCGATCTCGCTCCGCGGATCGTGCTTGACCGGCTGCGGCGCGACGGCTGGGAACCGATCCCGATCAGCGACCCGGCGGGATACCTCTACCCGCCCCATTCCCACGCCGCGACCAAGTTGCTGGCGATTCTCTCGGGCAGCATGGAGGTGCGCCTTGCCGGCGAGACATATCAGTGCTTGCCAGGCGATCAGGTCGTGATCCCGGGCAATGTCGAGCACGCGGCACTGGTCGGACCCGATGGCTGCCGCTTCTACTGGAGCGAGCAGATGCGATGAGCGAGCGGAGGGTGACGATCCGGGTCGAGGGTATCGTTCAGGGCGTCAATTACCGCCAGGCAGCGCGTCGGGAGGCCGAGCGATTGGGCATCTCGGGATTTGCCCGGAACGAGAACGATGGCAGCGTGACGGTTGAGGCAGAAGGCGAGACCGCCGCGATCGCCCGATTCATCGAGTGGTGCCAGCATGGACCGGCGTCGGCCCGCGTCGATGCGATCGAGGTCAGCGACGGCCTGCTTGTCGGCTACGACGGCTTTACCCGCCGCTGATTGGCCTTGCCCACGACACGGATATCAGCAACACTTGAATTGTTGAGCGGGAACTCGATTTTCGGTCAGAGGTCACAGTATGAGTGAGACATCAACCCTCCGCGAGCGGCAAGCGCCGCTGAAGGCACGATACGAAGCAGATCCGGAGTCGGCCAGGCTGACGATCACCGTGCAGAGTTGCACCAGGGGCGACGACCCAACGCGGTGCGAGATCTCGACCGCGGCGGGCGGAGGTGTCTCCTGGAACGTCGGCGCGCATCCGTTCGCCGGCGGTGAGGGAGATTTGGCCTGTTCGGGCGACGTCTTGCTTGCCTCGCTGGCCGCCTGCCAGGAGATCACACTCCGGATGGTCGCCGCAGCGATGGGCATCGCCCTCCAGGAGGTCGAGATCACGGTCCACGGCGACATGGATTTTCGCGGCACGATGGGTGTCGACCCCGAGACGCCGGTCGGCTTTCAGCGGATCCGGACCGAGATTCGGGTCGTCGCCGACGCGCCGGAAGACCGCCTCCAGCGCCTCGCACAACGGGCCGAGCGGTATTGCGTCGTGGCCTCGACGCTTAGGCAATCACCGGAAATGGAGACGACATTCCGGACCGGGCAGCCAGTCGATGTCGGATAACATCCGGGTCAGACAACGGCGATACACCTGTGGCTCGACATCGTCGAACCGGAAACGTAGGCTGACCGCATACGGTCATTGAATCACGAGGAGCCCCGCAACTATGAGCGTTTCGTCGAACGGCCATGACGCCGATTCGCCCGCGCCAGATGGCCAGGACCACATCTTCGGGTTCGACACCCTGACGGTGCACGCCGGTCAACGACCGGACCCGACCACCGGCGCGCGGGCGATGCCGATCTACCAGACAACGTCCTTCGTCTTCGAAGATACCGACCACGCGGCCGAGCTCTTCGCGCTGCAGCGATTCGGAAACATCTACTCCCGGATCATGAACCCGACCAACGGCGCCTTCGAGGAGCGGATGGCGACCCTGGAAGGCGGCGTCGGCGCGCTGTCAGTCGCCTCTGGCCACGCCGCCCAGTTCGTCGCTCTAGCCACCATCCTCAGTCCTGGTGACCAGATCGTCTCCTCGAACGCGCTCTATGGCGGCAGTTACACCCAGCTTGGGATCACGCTCCGCAAATGGGGCATCGATGTCGTCTTCGTCGACCCCGACGATCCGGAGAACTTCCGCCGCGCAATTACGCCAAAAACGCGCGCACTGTACGGCGAGACGATCGGCAACCCGCGCATCAACGTGCTCGACATCCAGGCCCTCGCGGACATTGCGCACGAGGCGGGCGTCCCCCTCATCATCGACAACACCTTTGCGACTCCGTACCTCTGCCGGCCGATCGACTTCGGGGCCGACATCGTCGTCCACTCCGCGACCAAGTTCATCGGCGGGCATGGCACCTCGATCGGCGGCGTGATCATCGATTCCGGTCGCTTCCCGTGGGACAACGGGAATTTCCCGGGCCTGACTGAGCCGTCGCCCGGCTACCACGGGATGCGCTTCTACGAACAGTTCAACATCTACGCCTACATCATGAAGGCGCGGGTCGAGACGCTGCGCGATTTCGGCCCAGCCCTCAGCCCGTTCAATGCCTTTCTCTTCCTGCAGGGTCTGGAGACCCTCCATGTCCGCATGGACCGGCACGTCCAGAACGCGCAAAAGATCGCCGAGTACCTCGCGGCGCATCCGCTGGTGAACTGGGTCAACTACCCGGGTTTGGCAGGTTCGCCAGACCACGCACTGGCACAGAAGTATCTGCCCAAGGGAGCCGGGGCGATCTTCTGCTTCGGGGTCAAGGGTGGGCGCGAGGCCGGCAAGGCCTTCATCGAGAGCCTCGAGATGATCTCGCACCTCGCCAATGTCGGCGACGCCAAGACGCTGGTGATTCACCCGGCCAGCACCACGCACCAGCAGATGTCCGACGAAGAGCAAATCAATGCCGGGCTAAGTCCGGACCTGATCCGCATCTCGATCGGCCTCGAAGATCCGGCCGACATTATCTGGGATCTCAACCAGGCGCTCACCAAGGCGGCGAAGCTCGCCGCCGTCAGCGCGGGAGCGTGAACCATGGGGGTGTTAACTGATCATGTCCCGTCCGCATCCGCTTCTGAGCGGCTGCGAATTTTGAACGAAAACAAGACGATCGCGATGGTCGGACTCTCCTCCGATCCGATGCGTCCGAGCCACTTCGCGGCGATCTATATGCAGTCCGAGGGGTACAAGATCGTCCCGATCAATCCCCGCTACGCCGGACAGAAGATCCTCGGCGAGCCGGTCTACTCCTCGCTGAGCGACATTCCCTTCCCGGTCGATATCGTCGACGTCTTCCGCAAGCCGGAGGAGTGCCCGGATCTCGCCCGTGAGGCGATCAAGATCGGCGCAAAGGTCTTCTGGGTCCAGCTCGGCATCGAAAGCGACGAGGCCGGCCGGATCGCGCGGGAGGGCGGGCTCGACTTCGTCCAGAACCGCTGCGTCAAGATCGAGCACGCCCGCTTCCACGGTGGCATGAATCTGGTCGGGCTGGCTACCGGGGTGATCAGCGGGCGGCGATCGCTGGCGTGATCGAGCCGACGGACGACGAGATCCGCGCCCTGCTGCAGCGAGCCCGGCGCATCGCCGTGGTCGGGCTCTCGACGGACGAAGCGCGCGCGAGTTACGGCGTCTCGGCCTACATGCAGCGCGAGGGATACGAGATCCTGCCGGTCAATCCGAAGCACCTCGGCCGGACGATCCTCGGCCAGCCGGTGGTGGCAAAAGTGACCGACCTCGAGGGGCCGATCGACATCGTCAACATCTTCCGCCGATCGGTCGATGTGCCCCGGCCGGTCGATGAAGCAATCGCGGCCGGTGCCGGCGCAATCTGGATGCAGCTGGGTATCCGCAATGACGAAGCGGCGCAGAAGGCAACCGACGCCGGGCTGTTCGTCGTGATGGACCGCTGCATCTCCGTCGCGCACCGCCTGCTCCTAAGCCCCTACGCAATGGCCCACGCAAAGCAACCGAAGCAATAGGCAGCGCGGCGAACTGAAACGTTCTCCGCGCTACTTGACGAAGTCCTTGCCCTGCCTCAATATTTCCGCTAATTAATTGACGATAACCAAAACCGACTTGCCGGCTATCCAGCCGGTTCCTGCGAAGGATGCAACGATGACCGCTCCGGCCATTCGTCCCTGGCGTCTCCTGCTGTCTGCGTTGCTGATCATGGCCGTTGCGCTGCCCTTGATCCTTCCCGCACGTGCCTCCGCGCAGGACTCCTACTCAGCCGGATGGTACGGCCCCTTTGATGATGGCTGTTACTATTACTGGGATGGGTACCAGTACACGGGTGACTATGACTGCGGTAGCTCGGCAGGCGGATCCGCTGCGGGCTGGTACGACTATTACGGTGACGGCTGTCTCTACTACTGGGACGGCTATCAGTGGACCGGAGACTCCGACTGCAGCGCCGCCGCAAGCGCCGCCGCGGGGTGGTACGACGGCGGAGACGGTTGCCAGTATTACTGGGATGGCTACGACTACACCGATGTCGTCTGCGAAAGCACCGTCTCATATGAGGGGTGGTACGGACCGTTCGACGACGGGTGTTACTACTGGTGGGACGGATACCAGTACACGGGCGATTACGACTGCTCCGCTGCGAGTGCGTCGTACGAGGCAGGTTGGTACGGCCCCTTTGATGACGGGTGCTACTACTGGTGGGACGGCACTCAATATTCTGGAGACTCCAACTGTGGCAGTGCGCCGGCCAATACCTATGCGGCTGGCTGGTATGGACCGTTCGATGACGGCTGCAATTACTGGTGGGACGGTTCCAACTATACCGGCGACTCCGACTGCTCGGCTGCCGGCGGCGCCACGGTCGACACGACAGCCGGGCCCGAGGGTTGGTATGGCCCGTACAGCGACGGATGCTATTACTGGTGGGATGGCTACTCGTGGACCGGCGACAGTGACTGTGGCGACTCGACGTATGACTTTGCCGCTGCGGGCTGGTACGGCCCATACGCCGACAGTTGCTACTACTGGTGGGACGGTGCCCAGTTCACGGGAGACTGGCAATGCCCATCCGGCTATGCCGTAGCGGCCGGCATCTACGGCCCGTACCAGGATGGGTGTTTCTACAGCTTCGACGGCGCCAACTGGGGGGTCTATTACTGCCCAAGCGGCAATTACGCCGGCGCCGGTTCGGTCTCCGTCATTAGCACTCGTGACGCGCTGTACGGGATGGGCGGGACGGTCGGCGGCACCGACCAGGGTTGGAGTTATCCACCCGGTTATGTCCCACTAGATCCGACCTACGGCGGAGCAATCAACCCCGATGCAACAACCTCGCTCGGGCTCTTGCTTGCCGGTTTGACCGGGCCGGATAGCACATCGTGCACCGCGAACCTCAATGCTGAACTGGAATTTGAGAACGGCCAATTGGTCTGCAAGTGAGGTACCGGGCTAGTCGGCGGCGAGCATGGAGCGGAGCCAATCGAGCGCGGTCCGGGTTTGGGCGAGGCGCAATGCCCGTACTGACGACGAGAACGACGAGCTCTGGTCATCGCCCAGATGTGCGGCCTCAATCTCCTCGAGGGTGGCGATCTGCTCCCGGATCAGCCGCTCGGCAAGGGAGGAGTCGGTCTGGCGGGCGAGGTACAGCTTGACCAGGAAGGCCAGCCGGATCTCCCGGGTGTGGCCGACCGGCTCGGTCATCCAGCGATCCAGCTCCGTCTCGCCCTCATCCGTCAGGGTGTACACGAAGCGGGCCGGGCGTCGCTCCACGACCTCCTGATGCGAGGTGACCCAGCCGGCGCGTTCCATCTTCTTGAGGTGGTGGTAGAGCATGCCCGGCTCGAGCCGGATAATCTCGGCCAGCTCCGAGCCGGGCTGAAACTCGCGGGCCAGATCGTAGCCATGTCGGCTCCCGGTGGATTGGGCGAGCAAGCCGAGAAGGGCGTGTTCGGCGGGCATCTCATCGAGGGGTCGGCGCCGGGCGGCCATGGCAAACCTTGCATATCGCGATCAGCACTGCCGCTACCATACACCGGTAATGTTCGCTAAATGCAAGGATTGATCCCCAAGATGCCCACTGCCGCCGACATCATGACCAGCAAGGTCGTCACCACCAAAGTGGACCGTTCGATCTGGGACACCGCCCGGGTTCTGCTCGACAAGGGGTATGGCGGCATGCCGGTCGTCGATGCGGATGGCAGGCTGATTGGCATGGTCAGTGGATTCGATGTCATCAGCAAGTCGGGTACCACGGTCGGCGAGATCATGAGCCGCGGGGTGGTCTACGTAAAGCCGGACGATTCGCTCGACGAAGTGATCCACCTGATGGGGCTGCACGGTATCCGCCGGGTGCCGGTCTGCGAGGGCGAGCACCTCGTCGGTATCATCAGCCGCTCCGACCTGCTCGCCCACTTCACCGACCAATTCGAGCACGATTCAGGACATTCGTAGCCTCGTGTGTACGCCTTACCGAAATCCGGGTATGATACGTTCGCTCCGTAACGCGACGAACCGGAACAGCGAGATAGGCTGCGGGTCAACATGAACGAGTTGCTGTCAGAACTCTTCTCATCAAAAGTGCGCGCGGCGGTCCTGGGCCATATGTTGCCCCGGCCCCAGGTCGCGCTGTCGCTGACCGAGTTCTCCCGCCTCCTCGACTTGCCCATTAGCTCACTGCAGCACGAGTGCTACAAGCTGGAGCGGATCGGCATCGTCAAAGGCCGGCGCGAAGGCAACTCCCGCCGCTACCGGGTCAATCCCCAGTGTGCGATCTTGCCTGAGCTGACCGCGCTGGTAGTCGCCGCGCTCGGTCAAGAGGCGGCCGTGCGGGCAACCCTGGCCGATGTCCCGGGGCTGGAAGCCGCATTTATCGGGCGTGCCTTGCCGATCGACGAGATCCAGGAGAACAGCGCCAGCCCGATCCCACTGGTCCTGATCGGCGAGATCCCACTCGAGGAGATCGACAGCGCGCTCGACCGCGTCTCCCGCCTGCTCAACCTGCCATCCTCGAAGTTCGAGGCGGTCTTCTACCGGCCGGGTGATTGGCGCGCGCGGCTGGATCAGAATTCGCAATACGCGGTCTGGCTCGTCTCGGGGCCGCGCACGGATTTGGTTGGCGATCCCATGACGCTTCCCAACGGTCCGGCCTAAACTCAGGCACCGGCGCGATGAAGCGTCGCCTATTCCGGGATTGGAACCATTGCCATGCGTGATTTGTTTCGGCGGAAACGACCTAATCGGTCCTCCAGCGACACCATCCTCAGCCAGCAGCAAAACGAGTTGCTCGCTGCCGAGCTGGCCGCGCTCGAGAAGCTGAGCGCGATCCTCGATGCCTACCCGGCGACCGACGACGACAAGGAAGCACTCGAGGATGCCGCCCAGCAGCTCACGTCACTCTTCCTGCTGGTCGTCGTCGGCGAATTCAATAGCGGCAAGTCGGCCTTCCTGAATGCGCTGGTCGGCGCCCGGATCATGCCCGAGGGCGTCACCCCGACCACCTCAGTGATCAACCTGCTCCAGTACGGTGAGACACAGAGTGAGTCGATGCTGCCGGACGGCATCATAGCCCGCACATTCCCGGCCGACTTCCTCGACGAAATCACGCTTGTCGACACACCCGGCACGAACGCGATCGTCCGTGAGCATGAGGCGCTGACTCAGCGGTTCGTGCCTCGCGCCGATCTGGTCCTCTTCGTCACCTCCGCCGATCGCCCGTTCACCGAGAGCGAGCACCAGTTCATGGCGGACATCCGCGAGTGGGGCAAGAAGATCACGATCGTGATCAACAAGACCGACCTGATCCGCACCGAAGAGGACCGGATCAAGGTGATCGACTTCGTGACCGAGAACATCGAGCGGTTGCTCGGCTTCCGTCCGGAGGTTTTCGCCGTTTCAGCCCTGCTCGCGCAGCAGGCCAAGGATGTCGGCAACACCAACCCGGCCGAGCGCGATCGCCTCTGGCGGGAAAGTCGCTTCGGTCCGCTCGAGCAGTACATCGTCGAATCGCTCGACGAGGAGAGCCGAATCCGGCTCAAGCTGCTCAGCCCGCTCGGGATCGCCGAGCACCTGACCGGCCGCTACCTGAAGGCGACCAACGACCGGCTGGCGATCCTTGCCGACGACGTCGACACGATCCGGACGATCGACCGGCAGCTTCAGCTCTACTCCGAGGATATGCGCCGCCAATTCGCCTATCACCTGACCCGGATCGAGAACATCATCGGCCGGATGACCGCGCGCGGCGACGAGTTCTTCGAGGATACGATCCGGATCGGCCGCATCTTCGACCTGCTCAACTCCGACAAGATCCGCTCCGAGTTCGAGCGCAAGGTCGTCGGCGACACCGAGAAGCAGATCGACGTCACGATCCATGAGCTTATCGATTGGATGGTCGAGCAGGATCTGCGAACGTGGGAGTCGGTCCAGGAATACGTCGATCGCCGTCGCCTGACCCAATACGAAGAGGAGATGATTGGCGAGGTCGGCGCACAGTTCAAGTACGACCGCCGCAGCCTGCTCGAATCGGTCTCGCACCGGGCCAAGGAAGAGGTCGAGCGGTATGACCCGGAGGAGCACGCCAAGGAGCTCTCGCTCGGCGTGCGGAGCGCGGTGGCGCAGGTGGCAGTTGCCGAAGCGGGTGCGGTCGGCCTCGGGGCGCTCGTCGTCGCGGCGGCCAGCACGGTCGCGGTCGATGTGACCGGGATCCTCGCCGCCAGCCTGGTTGCCGGGCTCGGCTTCTTCATCCTGCCCCGCAAGCGCAAGCAGTCGCGAGCTGAGTTCCGGCGGCGGTCGGACGAGCTGGAAGAGCGGCTGGTTGCCGTCATGAGCGAACAATTTGAGCACGAGCTGGCCCGCTCGATCGCCCGGATCCAGGATGCGATCGCGCCCTACACGCGCTTCGTGCGGGATCAGCAGGCGAAGTTCAACGGGATCGAGGAGAACCTGACCGGCGTCGCCAACGAGTTGCGCACGCTCCGCCACCGGGTCGGCGACCCGGACGCCAACCTGAGCCGGGAGGCGATCTCGGCCGGCCTGGTCAGCGACCCCCTCCCCCAGCGTCCCAGAATCCGCGAGCTTCCCGCCGACAGCACCTGAGGCGCCCACTACGACGACTGGACTTCGATCGAGACCTGGCGGGCGAGGGGTGGGCCCAGGACGGCTTCCTTGCCGGCAACCCTGATTCGGAGCGGACCCTCGAACGGCATCCGCTCGATCAGCTCCACCGCAGCGCCGGGAAAAAGGCCAAGCGACCCGAGATACTCGAGCTTCTCCGGGTCACGATCCGAGACGCGGGTGACCGTCCCGACCTGACCGGCCGTCAGCGCCGTCAGGTTGACCCCGCGCACTTCGTCGATGGTCAGGTCCGGGCTCGGGATCGGATCGCCATGGGGGTCGTGCGTGGGGAAGCCGAGGGCCGAATCCATCCGCGCCTCGAGATCCTCCGAGAGGTGATGTTCGAGTCGCTCGGCCTCGGCGTGAACCTCGTGCCACGGCATGCCGAGCGACTCTGAAAGGTACAACTCCAGGAGGCGGTGATGGCGGATCACCTCCAGCGCGATCTTGCGACCCGATTCGGTCAGGGTCACGCCCTTGTACCGGGAATACTCGACCAGGTTGAGCTCATCGAGCCGTTTGACCATATTGGTCACCGACGCACCGCTGACCGAGAGCTCGGTGGCGAGCTGATGCGCGGTCACATTCGGTTCGCGTTCGCTCAGCCGGTAAATCGCCTTGAGGTAATCCTCCATGGCGTGGGTTACCTGCTTTGACGGTGGCGTATCAGTCGTCATGCTGCCCGGTCCCGAAGTCGTGGCTCGTTCGCTGACTCCATCCTGATCAACCGGGAGCCATCCTGTCAAATCCGGAGGCGCCGCCAACCCGATTGCGCCTACCCGGCATCGGCCACTTCTGAAGCAGTGGCGCCGCTGTCGACCGGCGTGGTCGCCTTCACTTCAGGCGCTCCGGCCGGTTTCCGCTTCGGCGTTCTCGGCGCCTTCGCCGGTTCGTCGGATGGGAGTACTTTCCCGATCCAGGAAATGATGTTGTCTGCCACCTTCTCCCAGCCGTCCTGAGCCATCTGATAGTGACAGCGGCCCGGATACTCTATGAACTCTGTCGGGGATGTCGCTCGCTGGGATTTCTTGTAGTTGGAGCGCACCATCCCGACCGGCACGGTGCGGTCGTCCGTTCCACCGATCAGGAGAAGTGGTGCCCGGTCGGGATTGTCGTAGCGGATTTTGGTCCCGATGCCGAGCGCATCCTGGAACACGATCCGGCCCGGTGCGGGCACCACGTGCTCAGAAAAGTGCTTCGTCTGCTGCTCCGGCGTGAGGCCGTTCGCGAATCCTGACCTGAAATTCTTCTCAGACATCGTGTGGACGCGGCTCCAGCCCCGCCATGAAAAGAGCACCGGCAACCCGGTGAGGACGGCGCGCGGCGTGGCCAGCACGCCACGCGGCGGAGCGGGATCGATCGCGACGCCGGCAACCCCGATGCCCCGGTCGAGCAGCAGCTCAACGATGAGCCCGCCGAACGAGTGACCGACCAGGATCGGGGGCTCCGGCAGAGACTCTGCGATTCGCGCGTAATGATCGGCAATCTCGGCGATACCA
The DNA here is from genome assembly GCA_035634825.1 of Thermomicrobiales bacterium. Taxonomy (GTDB): domain Bacteria; phylum Chloroflexota; class Chloroflexia; order Thermomicrobiales; family UBA6265; genus DASQCG01. The sequence continues at coordinate 11,097 of DASQCG010000044.1, forward strand.
AGGTGATTCAGCTCCGGGGCCGGGTTGTCGCGCAGCTCCATGACTGAGCGATCCATGTAGGGCCAGGCCGGCGCGACGGTCTGATATCCGCGTTTCTCGAACTCCGCGCGGAACTCATCCCAACTTGCGGGAGTCAGCCAGGCTCCATGAATGAACAGGACAGTGCGGGTCATGTCGTTCCTTTCCGCTCAGCTCTGCAACTCGTGTCGGGTGACGAAATACATCTTATGCGCACGTCAACCCCACACCCCGACCGGCTTGGAGTAGCGATCTATGTCCCATAATTCCGAGTCGATGCAATAGACCGGGGTGGGCCGGAGGGCCTCCGTTGGCAAGGTGAGGGAATGAGCGAAGAAAAGTGGGATTGGCGAACAGATTCTGTCCTGGCGAAGGGGCCGACGCGGATCGCTGTGATTGCCGCGCACCCCGATGATCCCGATCATGGCTGCGCGGGCACATGTGCCGTCTGGTCCGACCAGGGACATCACGTGACCTACGTCATCGTCACCAACGGCGACAAGGGCAGTGACGACGTCCACCTCAGCTCGGCCGACCTGGTTGCCACGCGAGAGCGGGAGCAGCGGGCTGCGGCGGAAATCCTCGGACTAAAGGGCGGGGTCGAGTTCCTCGGCAAGGACGACGGCATGGTCGTGCCGAATCTCGAGCTGCGGCGTGATCTGGTCCGGGTGATTCGCAAGCTGAAGCCGGATGTCATTCACTGCGAGAACCCGACCTCCTGGTTCTATGGCGAGAGCTACATCAATCACCCCGATCACCGCGCGGTCGCGCAGGCCACGCTCGAAGCGATCTTCCCGGCCTCGCAGAACCACCGCTACTTTCCGGAATTGCTGGCGGAGGGATATGAGCCGCACCGGGTACGGGAGGTCTGGCTGGACTCCTTCGGCGAGCAGGAAGACGCCATCGTCGATGTCACCTCGGTCGTCGACCGCAAGGTCGAGGCCCTGCGGGCCCACAAGAGCCAGATGCTGGATCACGACCCGGACGAGTGGATCCGCGACTGGATGCGCGAGAACGGCAAGAAGCACAACCCGCCGGTCGAGTACGCCGAGTCGTTCAAGGTGATGCGCATCAACGGCGAAGGAGAGGAGTCCAGTTCGGGCGACAAGGACGCTGTGCAATAATCCGATACATGGATTTCGTGGCAAAACACCGGCAATAACAGCCGGGATAAATCGCCTAGCAAAGGATGCCGGAGATGGCCGTCAAGACAACAATGCTCGATTACGCGTTCTTCGAGGGCGAGATCGTTCCGTTCGGAGATGCAAAGATCAGCATTGGTACGCACGCCATCCAGTACGGCACCGGCGCGTTCGCCGGCGTACGCGGCTATCTGGATCATGACGGCGAAACAATCAATATCTTCCGCCTGATCGACCACACTACGCGATTGCTCAACTCGGGCAAGCTGCTCCGGGCCCAATTGCCTTACACGCCCGAGTCGCTGGCCGAGGTCATCGCCAGTCTCGTCGCCAGGAACGCGCCGACCTCGGATATCTACATCCGCCCATTCATCTACAAATCCTCCGTCCAGCTCACTCCGCGATTGCGGGGCCTGGACGACCAGGTTGCGGTCTACATGATGGCCATGGGCGACTACCTGGACCTCAATCACGGCCAGAAGGCAGCGATCTCGTCCTGGGTGCGTGTGCCGGACAATGCGATCCCGAGCCGCGGCAAACTGACCGGCTCCTATGTCAACTCCGCCTTCATCAAGGACGAGATCGACGAGAAGGGCGCGGATGAAGCCATCGTCCTGAATACGGCAGGCAAGGTCGCGGAGGGGTCGAGCTGCAACCTGTTCATGGTCCGCAACGGTGTGCTGACTACGCCGCCGCTGACGGCCGACATTCTCGAAGGCATCACGCGGCGAACGATTCTCCAATTCGCGCAGGAGGCCGGGATCCCGACCGAGCAGCGCGAGATTGACCGCACCGAGCTCTACCTGGCCGAGGAGGCCTTCTTCTGCGGCACCGGCGTCCAGGTCGCCTGGATCGAGTCCATCGACGGTCGCCCGGTCGGCGCCGGCACGGAGGGGCCGATCACGAAGCAGGTCCGCGAAACCTTCTTCGACGTCGTCCGCGGCAAGCTGCCGGAGCACAAGGACTGGCTCTACCAGGTGAAAAAGCCCGTCCCCGCCGCCGTCTAGAGACGCATCCGATACGGCACGTTCTCACGCTCTCCCATACGTAGCCCCGGCCCCCCGTGGCCGGCATGGGGTTGAGGAGACGCGTGTTCGATGGAGCCGACCACCCTCGCCGGCGCGAATTGCCGACACCCAGGCGGCCAAGAACTGGGCCGCGCTACGTTCCGTGAGATTGGCGCGCGTAGATGACGGCGCTACGGGCCGGGATACGGATGACTGGCGCGCCGTCCTGCTCGATGGACTCCGGGCGATAGCCGATGCCGGCGTAGCGCTCGTCGGTCGAGCAAATGATCAATCTGAGCTCATCCACTCCACGGTCCGCGCCACCGGTGATTTCCGGGACTGGCACGTTCGATGCGCTGCCAAAATTGGCGATCAGCATGCGCTCGTCCGATTCATCCGAGCGGCGCACGGAGAGCATCTGCGCGCCGAGCTCCTTCGCCTCGGTCCGATCGCGCCTCGTCGATCGCAGAACCGAATCGGTGCTGCGCAGCTCCAGCAAATCGCTGTAGAGGGTGTAGATCCCAGCGTTACGATCCCGCTCATCCAGTTTGAGTTTCGACGACATGAAGGTCAGCGGGTCCTGCGGGTCCGGGATCGAGTTGAGCAGGAGCGGATCGGAGAAGGCCCGGAATCCGCTGAACTCGCGCCGCCTTCCCTCGGTCACCAGCTTGCCAAGCTCCTCGTTGTGGTCCGTGAAAAAGAGGAACGGCGTTGAGGCGGCGAACTCCTGACCCATGAAGAGGAGAGCAGGCTCCGGCAGGAAGAGGAGCAGGGTCGAGGCGACAGCATACCGGTCCAGCGCGATGTCGTGGTGGACCCGCTCGCCGAAGGGCCGGTTGCCGACCTGGTCGTGGTTCTGGATGCAGACGACAAAGCCCGTGGCCGGCTCGTCGGTCACCCTCGTGCCGCGCGGTCGGTTCGAGTACGGCGAACGCTGGCCCTGATAGACGAAGCCCTCATTGATCGCCTTCGCGATCTCCGCGACCGAGCCTTCATAGTCGGCGTAGTAATGCTCCCGCGTGCCGGTCAGGTGGACCCGGAGCGCGTGGTGGAAGTCGTCCGCCCAGACCGCGTCGTAGCCCAGCCCGCCCTGCTCGACCGGCTGGATCGTGCGGACGGTATTGCGCGACTCCTCAGCGATCAACACGATCGGTTTCGCGACCGCGGCGCGGACCTTCTGCTGGAACTCAGCCATGATGTGCAGTTCGCTGTCGTCCTGGATCGTGTCGGTCGCGTCGAGGCGCAGTCCGTCGATGTGGTAGTCGCGAATCCACTGGATCCCGTTGTCGATCACGAAGTCGCGCACGAAGCGGCTGTTTGGCCCGTCGTAATTGATGCCGTTGCCCCATGGCGTCCGGTGACGGTCGGTGAAGTAATCGGCGCTGTAGACGCCGAGGTAATTGCCATCAGGTCCGAGGTGGTTGTAGACGACGTCGAGCAGCACACCGAGGTTGTGGCGGTGCGCGGCGTCGACCAGACGACGCAGGTCGTCCGGCCGGCCGTAGGCGCGCGATGGGGCGAAGAGCGCGACGCCGTCGTACCCCCAGTTCCAGCGGCCGGGGAAGTCGGCGACCGGCATCAGCTCGATCGCGGTCACGCCGAGACGGGCGATCTCCGGCAGCTGGTCGATCAGGGCGAGGAAGGTGCCTTCCGGCGTGTACGTGCCGACGTGCAGCTCATAAACGACGAGCCGGTCCATTGTGGGGCCGCTCCAGTCACGGTCGGACCATTCGAACGTGGCGGGATCAATCACCTCGGACGGGCCATGGACACCATCGGGTTGGAAGCGGCTGCGCGGATCGGGGAAGGCGTCACCACCATCGATCCGGAACTTGTAGCGGGCGCCGGCGCCAATGCCTGGCGCGAAGCCGGAATGTACGCCGTCGGCATCCCTGAACAATGGCACGGACGGACCGCCCTCGATCTGAACGTGGATACGCTCGGCTCGCGGGGCCCAAACGCCAAAATGCGCGCCATCTGGTCCAACTGTCGCTCCGAGTGGTGGTATTGGGGATCTGCTCGTCATTTGCCGTCGGTCCGGATCAGGTATGCGACCGGGAAGTGTGCGAGCGCATCAGCGACGCCGATCGAATCCTGCGCTGCGATCTCTGTGCCGGTAAAGAGATCGCGGTAGCGCACCTCACCATCCGACTCTGGCAGATGGACCATCGTGTTCCCCCACACGTCGCTACCGATCGGCGCGTTAGCCCCGCCGCGCAGCAGCGAGTCGACCAGCCGCGGAACGATGACGACGATCTGACGACCATCCAGCTCACGCGCGAACGCAAACACATTTCCGGCACGCTCCCCGGCGGTGTCGAGGGGCTGGTAGGATCCGCTTGCGAAGAGGTCCGCCTGCTCCGCCCTGAAGGCAAGTGCCGTCGCCGTCAGGTACAACTTGATTCGCCCGTCCTCCGCCGCGACGGTCAGGTCTTCCGCCAGTCGCGGCGTCGATTTGCGTCTGCCCAGGGCGCGAAGTTGGCGAATGCGGACTGGGTAATCGACCGGGCGGCGGTTGTCCGGGTCGACCAGGCTGAAGTCCCAGAGCTCGGTGCCCTGGTAGATGTCCGGCACTCCGGGCGCGGTCAGCTTCAGGAGCTGCTGCGCGAGCGAGGTGAACATCCCGACCCGGCAGACACGAGATCGCATCGCCGCGAAGTCATCGAGGAACTCACGCGACTGCTTCGGATCGAGGATCGCCCGGATGAACTGCGTCGTTGCCGAATCGTATGCCTCATTCGGGTTCGTCCAGCTCGTGTTGACCTGTGCTTCGCGGATCGCCTTGTCCATGTATGCGAGGATGCGGTCCTGAAATGCGACGTCCGGTTGGTCGAGACCGATCGGCCAGGCGCCGAGCAGCGTCTGGTAGAGCAGGTATTCGTCATTGCGTGTCGGCGCGGCCGCACCCTCTACCCGGCTCCGGTGCTTGCGGTTGAGCCAGGACCAGCGATTGATCGCCGCCCGCCAGTCGCGCGGCAGCTCGGAGAGGGCACTGATCCGGGCCCGCACATCCTCGCTCCGCTTTGTGTCGTGGGTCGACGAGGAAAGCATCGCATTGGGCCAGGCATCCCGGCGCAGGGCGAAGTGCGCGTGGATCGTCTCGGCCGACTGCCCGAAGATTGCCGGGTCGCCGCCCACCTCGTTTAGCGAGGTCATCCGGTTGTAGGTGTAGAAGACAGTGTCCTCGATCCCTTTGGCCATGACCGGGCCTGTCAGTTGCTGGAACTTCATTGCGAAGCGGATCCGATCCACCCGCTCGGCTTCGGTCTGATCGGGCGGCTCTTCCAACAGCAGCGCGCTGCGGATGAATGCGAACACCGACGGATCGATGTAGGCACTCCGCCGCCTCGCTTCGCGGATTGCGGTCTCGATCGCGGCTCGGTCTCCCTGCGTGGCCCGATCCGCGCTGCCCGTCAGGTACGTCCTGTAGATCGGGAAACAGGCGATCACCTCGCGCATGGCGTCGCGAAGGCTGTTCAGCGTGAAGTCGCGGGTGCGGCGCTCGTGTTCAGTCAGACGATCGAGGGCCAGGGCGAGCACCGCAACCTCGCTAGCCAGCGCCCGGCGCATGATCATCTGTTTCATGCCGTAGGCGAGGTCGGCGAAGCGGGTCGCCATGCCGGTGAAGCGCTGATAGAGGTGATCGAAGAGGGCGGCATTCGCGGTGTCAACGAAAAGCTGCGTCGTCTCCGTCATGAAGTCGTAGCCGACCGTTCCGTCCGTAGCCCAGTCGGCCGGCAACGATTCGCCGTGCGCGAGGATCTTCTCAATGACCAGGTAGATCGGCTGGAGGCGATCGCGCTCCTCACCGGCGGCCCATTCAGCGTCCCACCACCCGGAGAGCGCGCCATTCGCAAGGGTCCAGTCCGCCGCCGCATCCTGTGGCGTCCGGTTTCGGATCCACTCGGCCCGGTAGCGGGTGCTGAACGCAGCGCGCTGAAGGTCGCGCAGATAGCCGGCCGGATCCCAAAGACCGTCGGGATGATCGATGCGGACCCCGTCGACTGAGCCATTCCCGATCAACTCCAGCAACAGCTGGTGCGTTGCCGCAAAGACGGACGGATCCTCCTGCCGGATCGCGGCCAGCTCGTTGATCGCGAAGAAGCGGCGGTAGTTGATCTCCTCGGCCGCCACCCGCCAGAAGGCCAGGCGGTACGACTGCGCCTCGAGCAGCGCGTCGAGCGGGTCGAACGACCGCGCGTCACCGGGCGTGCCGTTGAAGATCCGGACCGCCCCCTCGACCGCCGATCGGATCTCCGGCGAGCGGTCGAGCAGATCGGCGAGGCGAGCCTTGGCCACCGTCTGGTCTCGCCGCCGCTCGCTGATCAGATCCGGATCTCGCTCTGTCTGGCCCGGCAGCCGCTCGAAGGCAGCAAGCAAGCTCTCGAATTCGAGCGTGATCAACTCCTCCGGGGGTAGAGCGTCACCGAGCGCCGGCAGGGCTGCGCGCATGATCATCCCGTAGCTCGGCGGCGCGATCGGCAGCGGCAGGGAGTAGTACCAAACCGTGAACGCACCATCAGTCAGCCGCAGCTCGAGCTCGCCGTTCTCGAGCACGACGCCGTACTGGTCGCCGAGGACCGGCAGCAATACCTTGTTGTCGAGCTCCGGCTTGAGTGGCTGCCAGTCGATATCGAACCAGGCGGCGTATGGCGAGGACGGGCCGTTTTCGAGGACATCCTGCCACCACTCATTCAGACCGGCCGCGATGCCCATGTGGTTCGGTACGAAATCGAGGATCAGCCCCATATCGCGCTCATGCAGCGCCGCGACCAGGTCGTCGAACTCCTCGCGACTGCCGATCTCGGGGTTGATCTGGTTGTAATCGACCACGTCGTAGCCGTGGGTGCTGCCGGGATTGGCCATGAAGATCGGCGAGGCGTAGAGGTGGCTGATCCCGAGGTCGGCCAGGTAGGGCACGAGCTTCGTCGCGTCCCGGAACGTGAAGCCGGCGTGGAACTGCATCCGGTACGTTGCGCGCGGCGGTCGGCGGGACGCGGCAGCTTCAGTCACCACCTGCAGGACGCGCTGATCGAGCTCGATGACGAGATCAGTCGGTTCGGACTCGGACAAGAGGTGTTCTCCGGAGGATGTTCAGGCCGGACGCCGCGAGCGACGGGTACTATCAGGTATGGGGGCGGAATGAGTCCGAACCCTCGCCACAGAGAGCAAGGATTGCAGGCTATGGCGTTGTACTCGAGTCTGGATGAAATGACCGCGGCGGCGATCGAGGTGCTGCGCCGGAACGACCTCGGCGGCTGGACGAAGGCGGCGCCACGGCTCTACCCGCACCAGTGGAGCTGGGACAGCGCCTTCATCGCGATCGGCCTCGCCCATGTCGATACGGCCCGGGCAGCGCAGGAGCTGCGGAGCCTCTTCGCGGCGCAGTGGGCGACCGGGCTCCTCCCGCACATCGTCTTCAACCCGGATGTGCCGCCCGAAAGCTACTACCCCGATGCCGAATGCTGGAACGTGGCCAATCTGTCAGCCGATGTCCCGGCCGGCAAGCTGACCAGTGGCCTGATCCAGCCGCCGGTCCATGCGATCGCCGCCTGGCGAATCCGGGAGGTAGCGGAGCGGCGGTCTGCGGCTGATGGAGCGGCGGCGGATGCCTTCCTGCGCGAGATCTACCCGAGGCTGTTCGCCTGGCACCGCTACCTGCTGACCGCGCGCGACCCGGAAGCATCGGGCCTGGTCACGATCTACCACCCTTGGGAGAGCGGACTCGACAACTCGCCACGCTGGGATGCCGCACTGGCGCGAATCGAGGTCGGCGAGCTGGAGCCGTACACCCGATTCGATCTGCAACACGTTCAGGATGCCTCGCAGCGCCCGACCAACGAGGAGTACGACCGCTATCTCTGGCTGGTCGAGCTGCTCAAGCAGGCTCATTACGACGACGCAGTAGTGATAGCTTCCGGATATCCGTTCCTGGTCAAGGACGTCCTGATCAGCGGGATCCTGGTCGCTGCCAATGAGTCGCTGCTCCGGATCGCGGAACTCGCCGGAGCATCCGCCGAAGAGCGCAGCCAGATCGCCGAGTGGATGGAGCGCGGGCAGCGCGGTCTTAACGGCGCGTGGAACGCCGATCTCGGCCTCGCGCTCGACTTCGACGTCCGGGCATCCGAACCGGTACGCGTGCAAACAATCGCCGGCTTCGCGCCGCTCGTCGCCGGTGGCATGACGCCGAAGCAGCAGGCCGCGCAGCTCGCCGCACTCGATTCGGAGGCGTTCCTCGGCGATCAGCGGCTGCGCTGGCCGGTGCCGCCGAGCACGAGTCCGCTCGATCCGGCGTTCCGACCGCGCAGCTATTGGCGTGGCCCGACCTGGCCGGTCCTCAACTGGCTGCTCTGGTGGGCGTTGGACCGCGACGGCGAGGTCGCGCATGCGGACCGCCTGAGGACGGCCTCCTTTGACCAGATCGCGACGATCGGCTTTGCCGAATACGTCGAGCCCTTCACCGGCGAACCGCTCGGCTCTAAGGACCAATCCTGGACCGCCGCAGTCGCACTTGATTGGCTGGCGGCAGACTCGTGAAAGAAAACCAAACCGCGGGAACGAGCAAGCCCCGGCTCGAGCCTTGCTCGAGCTGGGGCTTTTCTAGCGGCCGGGGGCCGGACGGGTGTGAGTCATCCGGCCCCGGGACGATGCTAGTCAGCAGGGGAGGCGGTTGGCATCGGCTCCTCGTGCCGGAACAGCTGGCCCGGGCTCCACGGAGTGCCAAGCGCGTTCAGAACCCACCGATCGAGTCCGTAGAAGCTGGCCACCTTGTAGCCGATGATCAGCGGCACCGAGAGGACCAGGAGGATCGGATTCGTGCTGGCAGTACCGGCCAACATGAAGTTGAGGTTGAGCATGATTCCGAAGAAGGCAGCGACGCCGAGCAGGCAACCGAAGATCAGGCCGAGACCGATGGCGAACTCACCGAGAGCAATCACCTTGCCGAACCAGGTCTCCCAGCCGTGGTTGATCATGTAGTTGATGAAATCTCGATACCAGCCGAAGTCCGCAGCAATAGCCGGCCGGGCAGGCGGCTCCGGAATCGCGGCGATGCGCTCCCAGAAGCCCTGGACCTTGGGATCAGGATTGACAAGCGCATAGCCATTGCTCATCCAGGCAGCATCGCGGATCTTGTGCTCGCCGGCCGCCACCCACGACAAGCCAACGAAGAGGCTGATCGGGCGAAGCAGGATGCCGCCCACATACCGGCTACCGAAGACCAGCTTGGCAGCGGGCACGTCGTCGACTGTGCTCTCACCCTCGCCGGTCACACCCTTGGAGAGCTTGAGCGTCACTCCGTCCGCCGGCAGCTGCCGGGCGGTCAGGTACCCGATCGCCGCCACGAAGACGATGCTGAGATAGGTCCAGAGCGTGTTCTCCGCGTAGTAGTGCTCGCCCCACAAGTTACTGAGCGAGAACTTGCCGTTCGCGAGGGCAATGTTGAGGAAGACTCCCAAAGCTACTGCCAGGGCCGTCACCATGTACACCACCGATTGGGTAATGCGTACGGATCGCATGCTGTGCCGTCCTTTCAACTCCGAGGCAATCAGGCGATACCCAAGCGAACGAACCACCCGCCGCCCGCTTCTCGATCCGCCTCCGGCCCCATCTGAACTCCCTCAACCCATCGGAATTCGAGTCCAAGAAAGCTGGCCGCCAACGAATCACGTGCATGATGCCCGGTCACCCATGGACAAGACGTGGCAGTCAAGTCGACGATGATTACAACTATGTGACAATCTTTGGTCGGCCAGCTTTGGACAGGTGCTGACGCATCGGTTTAATTGGCAAACACGGAGAGTTCCGAAATGAGAAATCCAGGTCGCCTCGTTCGCATCCTGGCGCTGGGCATCGCGTTTGCCTGGACGCCGTCATTGGCGCAGCAGGCCACACCCGAGGCCACCGGCGTCGGCCCGACCCGGGTCGTCGCGGTTCTGACCGGAGCCGATTCGATCAACGACACCGCTGCTCGATACGGCGTGAACGGCACCGATCTGGGCCACACGTTCGAGCACGGCGGCGCGATCTATATGGTGTTCGGCGACACGTTCGGAGCCCACAAGGGCGACTGGCGCAGCAATGTGGCGGCAATCATCACCGACGACGATCCGAGCGATGGTCTGACCTTCGACCGCATGATCGAGGATCGACCCGAACACGCCAAAGTGCTGGTCGCCCAGTACATGGTCGAAGGCCCAGAGATTACGATCATCCCGACCTACGGAGTCTCGATTGGTGACCGCATCGTGCTGCACTACATGGCCGTCAGCAAATGGGGCGAGCCAGGCCACTGGGACCTGGATCAATCCGGCCTGGCCTACTCGGATGATGACGGCCAGACCTGGACGGTCGATCCCGACGCGACCTGGCCGGGCGACAGCAACTTCGGCCAGGTCGCGATCGTGCCCATGGACGACTATCTCTACTTCTTCGGTATCCCGGGCGGTCGATTTGGCGGCGTCCAACTCGCCCGGGTCGCTCCCGATCAGATCCTGGAGATGTCCGCCTACGCGTACTGGGACGGGACTTCCTGGGCGCCGGGCGAGGCAAGCTCCGCAACGACTATCGTGCCCGCGCCGGTCGGCGAGCTATCGGTGCGCTGGAACTCCCACTACGGCAAGTGGGTGATGATGTATCTGAACGAGAACAAATACGCGATCGTCCTGCGCACGGCCGACTGCCTGACCGGTCCCTGGAGCGAGGAGCTCACGGTCGTGACCGGGCAGGAGTACCCGCAGCTCTACGCACCGTTCATGCTGCCCAAATGGAACGATGGACCGGAGATCTATTTCACGATGTCGCTGTTCGGTCCGTACAACGTTTCGCTCATGCAAACCAGCCTGACCAACGTGACACCGTCGACTCAGGCGCCGGAGTGCATATCGGCTCCCTGACCTGGCCGGAAGTCGGGTTTACTTCGCGATTTCCCAGATGTGGCCGGCGGGGTCACGGAAGGCAGCAGTGCGGATGCCCCAGGGCCGGTCCATCGGTCCGTTCAGCAGCTCGACACCGCGGCTGGTCAGCTCGGCACACATCGCGTCGACGTCATCGACGGTGAGCGTGAACTGCATCCGGGACCCGGCTTCTGGACCCGCAACTTTGGCCGGCCCGATCAATTGGGGCGCTTCCGAGATCTTGAGCAAGTTGATCATCGTCTGGCCGAACGTGAACACGGCCGAGTTGTCATCTTCGTACGTGATCGGTAGCCCGAAGACCGCCTGGTAAAACCGCCTCGAGGCTTCGAGATCTTCAACGAACAAGGTGATTGCGGTAATCGGCCCCGGCCATGTACTCATCAATTGCTCTCCCGCCATTCCGAGTTAACGATCGGCGCCCGATCGTCCGACAGTTAGTCGTTCACGACCACCTGGAATCGACGAGTATCAGCTGTGGGGTACGGGCTATACCGGAACGGCGCCGGTGGCATTGGAGTGCTCGCCGGCGGTGAAGGGGTTGCTCCAGGTCATGCCGCCGCGCAGGAATCGATCCGGGCTGAAGTGGCTGATGTCGAACTTCGGCGTCTTGCCGGTCAGCAAATCGGCCACGATCTGGCCGGTGATCGCGTTCCAGCTGAAGCCGCCGCCGTTGTAGCCGGCGCTGATCGTCAACCCCGGCGCGAACTCCGCCTTGCCGATCATCGGCAGGCCGTCGGCCGTGAAACCCATGATCCCGGCCCAGCAGCGCACGATCCGGACCGTCTTCAGGCGCGGGAAGAGCGTCGTCAGGCAAGAGGCGATGCCGGAGAGGACGGCTGGCGTTACCCGCTCCTCGTAATGACCCAGGCCCTCGTCCTCATCGAGGCGCCGGAACCCGCCGCAGAGGATCTTGCCGTCCGGCGTCTGGCGGCCATACTCCTTGTCGAAGTTGGTCCCGAAGGGGTGCGC
>DASQCG010000045.1:0-1564 GCA_035634825.1 Thermomicrobiales bacterium
CACGCGCATGTTCTATGCCCCCGCCAGATCGGTGACGGCCGATGACCAGAACGTGCGCACCCGATTGCGGAGCGCGAGATGCTCAGGCGAGGAGAGATCCGGATCCTGATCGAGAATCTGCATGGCGGATCGGCGAGCTTGCTCGAGCGTGCGCGAGTCGAAACCCATGCGCAACATCGAGAGATCCGGCAGGCCGCTCTGACGCGTGCCGAGAAAATCGCCGGGACCCCGCATTCTCAGGTCGGCCTCGGCCAGGACAAAGCCGTCGGTGGTCGCCTCCATCATCTGCAGGCGCTCCTCGCCCATCGGAGAGGTGTCGTCGGCAAGGAGAAGGCAATAGGAAGCGCCGCCACCGCGACCGACCCGGCCCCGGAACTGGTGGAGCTGGGCTAGACCGAACCGGTCCGCGGCCTCGACCATCATCACGGTCGCATTCGGCACGTCGATGCCGACTTCGATGACCGAGGTCGCGACCAGGATCTCGAACTCGCCTGCCTTGAAGCTGGTCATGATCCTGTCCTTTTCGGCGCCGGACATGCGGCCATGCAAGAGACCGACCTTGAATTCGGGATAGATGTCGCGCTGGAGCCGTTCCGACTCGGCGACGGCCGAGCGCATCTCGCTCAGCTCCGAATCCTCGACCAGCGGGCAGATCACAAACGCCTGTCCGCCGCGCTTGACTTCGCCCCGCAGTAACTCGTAGGCACGCGAGCGCTCTTCGCCGATATAGCGCCGGGTGACCACCGGCTCGCGGCCGGGCGGCATCTCGTCGATCACCGAAACGTCGATGTCGCCGAGCAGGACGAGATTGAGCGAGCGGGGGATCGGCGTCGCACTCATCGTCAGGACGTGCGCGGGTCCGACGGCACCCTTGCTCGGCAGCTCACCGCGCTGGCGGACACCGAACCGATGCTGCTCGTCGACGATCGTCAGACCGAGCCGGTCGAAGATAACGCCGTCCTGGATAACCGCGTGGGTGCCGACGAGGATATCGATCTCGCCATTGACGAGCCGGTCGAGCAGGACGGTTCGATCGCGCTTCCTGGTGCTCCCGGTAAGCAGGTCGACCGTTGGCGCTCTCTCGCCGAGGCTCTCGTAGAGCTTGCCCAGGGTCGCGCGCAACTGACCGGCCAGAATTTCCGTGGGCGCCATGACCGCCGTCTGAAATCCGGCGCGGGTAGCCTGCAGTGCGGATGCCGCCGCCACGACCGTCTTGCCGCTGCCGACATCGCCCTGGACCAGGCGCTGCATCACCCGCGAGCCGCCCAGATCGAGGCTGACGTCTGAGATTGCTCGTTGTTGCGCCGTGGTCAGCTGGAACGGGAGCCGGTCGAGGAACTCGGGGATCGCGCCTTCACCGGCTGCAAAGGAGTTGCCGCGCAGGACTTCCGTTGCCCGTTTGCGCTGGATCAGTCCGAGTTGCAGGAAGAACAAGTCGTCGAACGCTAGCCGCCGCATCGCATCGGCCAGATGATCTCGGTCAATCGGGTAATGGCGTTGATCGATGGCGGTCTTCAATTCGACCAGATCGAGGTCTGTGAGCACCGACGTCGGAACCGGGTCG
>DASQCG010000046.1:0-5366 GCA_035634825.1 Thermomicrobiales bacterium
TGCCCATCGATTTCTTAATCGTCGTTTAATCGACGGTAGGCAAAATCGACATAGCATCGGCACGTGATGGGGCGCTGCCTGATGCGTGGCGCACACACCGAACTACGATCTCATCCGAACGAAGGTGTGTGACGTGCTACAGGATGTTTACGGGACTCAGCTCGATTTATTTGGCATACTGACGCTTGACCAATGGCTGGTTGGTCCTGGGACTCCCGGATGGGGAGTTTCCGCCGTTGCTCCTCTTACCAGACCGCTGTACGTACGCTAATATTGATGTACGTACAATGTTGACCCGAGTGGATGGGCTGTCAATAGCGGTCGTCAGAGTAGCGCGGAGGGAAAGGCTGATCTTATGATCACACCGCTTGTGAATTCTCGAGGGCGCAAGCTTGGATTCGTGGCCGAAGATGCGGTCTATGACACGAGAGGCCGACGGCTCGGCACCCGGACCGGCGTCCGGGTAGTAAACGAGCGTGGCGCCGAGATCGGTGAGATCTCGGGCAATATCTATCGCTCACATCGATCGACCTCCGGCCTGCGGGCGACGGTTGCCGCTCCGATCACCGTCGTCAGTGGATGGCTGCGCAATATCCGGGACGGTAAGCTCGACCCGGTCGCAGACGCCTAACACCAATTCAGGTCGCAAATCTGCGGAGCAGCGTCCTGGTACTAGTCTTCGCCATCCAGGTGAGGGCCGGCCAAGGAGCGATGCGCGCGCGCTGCCACTCCATAAAGGCGGGGATAACGACGAAGGCGGTTGACTGCAACTCTCCGAAGTCCCGGGTAGACATTCAATACCTGGCAACGGATAGTCTCAATCATGCGTCGCCGTGTTCCGAACGTCGGCGGGGCCGACGAAACAGCAAGGATCTCGTATTCACCTGGCGATGCATGGCGCGCTAGCGCTGGTAGACCGAGTGCATGGGTGAAGATCCGATGGAGACGTTCTCCGCCGCCCTCGCCGTAGATGTCCTCCCAGTGACGCGTGTGTCTCTTCATGGAATGTACCAGCAGCAGGGTCCCGTCAGGATTCAGGGCATTGACGAGCCGGCGGGCAACCCCGAGCCGTTCGAACGGCGGGACGTAATAGAGCACCTCCGAACATACGATGAGGTCAAAACGCTCGGCTATCGGCTCCGATACCAGGTCGAATTCGCGAAACTCGACATGCGGTTGCTGCGCGCAACGGCCACGCGCGCGTTCGATGGCAATCGCCGAGATATCCACTCCGACGAGACGGTCAACGCGGTCGGCGAGCAGTGTGGTGAAAACCCCCTCGCTGCAGCCGATTTCGAGCCCAGAACTGTACCGGGCTTCTGGCAGCGCAGCCAGTGTCGCCGCGTATTTTCCTTGTTCGTAGTCGCTGTGCGCGTAGTCCCAAGGATCCTCATTGTGCGCATACATCTCATCGAGAAGACGCTTATGGTCGGACCTGACTATCGCCATACCACCTTTCCCTGGACCGACAACGGATCAGCGACGCTGGCGCGCTGCGCCGGGGTACGAATGTTGGTAGCCTGATCGGTATCGTCGGGCAATTGTTGTGCTGGTATCCAAATTCATCAGCGATAGTATTGAAATATACTTCTGCGGTCAACGCAATCGCAGTACCCGCAAGACTGCGTCAAATGCCGGTCGCCAGAAGCCGGTCGCAGTCGTAGTCAGCCCGTGGCCCAATCTCACCTTCTAGTCGTTGTGAAGATTGGCGTCCGAGCCGCTCAAGGTCCGATGAAGGTCAACTACCCGTCGGGCGCCGGGCGTCCAAAGGTATGAACATTTCGGCTATGGCAGGCGCTGTGGCTCCCTTGGAGGGGTCGGGCATATCCCGGCAGTCCCGGAACCAGAAGCTCGCAATCCTGCTCGTGACCGCGCGCTACGTTCCCGAGATTGGTGGAACGGAAATCCACACGCGGGAGCTGGCCGAGCGGCTGGCAAGAAGGGGCCACGCGGTCACTGTCCTTACTACTGATCGCAGCGGCAAACTTCCCGAACGTGAGGAGCGAGGAGGCGTCACGATCCTCCGCGTTCGCGCCTGGCCCGCCAACCGGGACTATTACCTGGCGCCTGACATCGTCAGCGCGATGACCTCATCCCGGTATGACGTCGTCCACATTCAGGGGTATCACACGTTGGTTGCGCCCCTGGCGATGCTTTCGGCGTCGCGGGAGAAGCTGCCCTACATTCTCGCGTTTCACAGCGGTGGTCATTCGTCCCGGGTACGGCGTGCCATACGCGGGCCTCAGATACGGGCCCTGCGCCCACTTTTCCGGCGGGCGCACCGTCTTGTCGCCAGTAGCGCATCCGAATTGCAGTACTTCAAGTGGCGACTAGGATTGCCGGCAGACAAGTTCGAGATGGTGCCGGTGCTCGCCAATTTGCCCCTGATCGCTGATGGTGTCCGGGACCCAACTGGCAGCACGCTCCTGGTGTCGGTCGGCCGCCTCGAGCACTACAAGGGCCACCAGCGCGTGATCGAGGCTCTGCCGCGCTTGCTCAACCGGGTGCCGAATCTGCAGTTGAGGATCATCGGGGATGGACCGCTCGAGACACGCCTGCGCCAGATTGCCAGAGAACTCGAGGTCGAAGATCTCGTAACAATCGCGCCAATCCCGCCGACTGATCGCCGCGAAATGGCCGAGGTCATGCAGCGTGCCGCATTAGTGATCTCGTTAAGCGATTTTGAGTCCGCCGGACTCTCGATCCGGGAGGCTCTATCGCTCGGTCGTCCGGTCCTGGTGACCGATATCGCCGGTTACGCCGATCTCCGCGATTCGGTACTAGTCAATACGATCCCATTGAAGAGCTCGATTCCTGTCATCGCAGACGCGATCGCGGATTCTCTCCGCCGGACAATCATGGCCGATGATGCCGATGTCCCGAGTTGGGAGGACTGTATCGATCAATTCGAGCGCATCTATCGGGATGCCATCGGTGGGTCTGGATGAGAGTCCTGATGCTGTCCGACTTCTATCGGCCACTCACCGGTGGGGTCGAAGTGCATGTCGAAGGTTTGAGCCGAGCCCTGGTGGGACGCGGACATCAAGTAACCGTTGCGACACTCCATACTCAGGGGCTGCCGCAGGATGAGGTTCTGGACGGCGTTCGCGTTCGCAGATTGTCGTCGGCAGTTCGTCATGTACCCGGACTCTACGCCAGCCTCGGACGTCCCTGGGCGCCCCCATTCCCGGATCCGATGCTGGCTCGGGCGATTGGAAAGATCGTCGAGGAGGCGCAGCCAGATGTCGTCCATGGGCACGATTGGCTCGCGCGGTCGTACTTCCCTGCGCACCGGAGGGGTAGTACCGCCTTTGTGACCACGCTGCACTACTACACGCTCAGCTGCGCGCGGAAGGATCTCCTCTACCAGGGGGCGGTCTGTTCTGGTCCAGGAGTTGGCAAATGCCTGCGCTGCGCGTCAGCCCACTATGGTGTGGCGAAGGGCTCGATTGTCGCGGTGGGGAACTGGCCATTTTCACGCCGGGAGCTGCGAGCGACCGACTCCGTGATCGCCGTCAGCCACGCGACCGCGAGAGGAAATGGCATCGCCGACGATGATTCGCGATGCGCAGTGATCCCCAACTTCCTGCTGGAACTCGGCGAATCCGGATCAGAGGTCGAGCCATACCTCGATTGTCTCCCGCAACGGCCATTCATGCTGTTTGTCGGCGACCTACGGCGCGCAAAGGGGATTGAGGTGCTGTTGGCCGCGTACCGGGACCTGCCCGACCCGCCCGCGTTGGTGCTGCTGGGGGACGTCGGGCCGGAGACGTCGACCGACTTGCCCCCTGGCACGCACATCCTTTCGGGGTGGCCGAACCGGGCCGTGCGCGCGGCCTGGGAGCGATGCCTCTTCGGCGTTCTCCCGTCGATCTGGGCCGAGCCGTTCGGGCTGGTGTTGCTCGAGTGCATGGCCGCTGGGAGACCGGTGATCGCATCCCGCATCGGCGGAATCCCGGAAGTGGTGGCGGACGGCGAGACGGGGGTCCTGGTCGATCCGGGTGACGCGAATGGGCTGGCGCGAGCGATGAACCGGTTGGTCGCCGACCCGGGGCATCGCGAGACGATGGGCGAAGCGGCGCGTGTGCGAGCCCGGATGTTCGGGGCCGAGCAGATCGTGCCCAGGATCGAGGCGATGTATCGCGAAGCGATTGCGCGTCGCCGCGCAAAGATCCGGGCCGCGCCATGAGCGGCGAACGAGTCAACTGCGCGGGTAATTGCTCCGTCGACATCATCATCAACAACCACAATTATGGCGAGTTCGTGGCTGAGGCCATCGAGAGTGGGTTGGCGCAGGAGTACCAGCGCTGCGTCGTCACGGTCGTCGACGACGGCTCTACTGACAATTCGGCCGACGTGCTCGCCAGGTATCGGGATCGGGTCACCGTCATATCAAAGCCGAAGGGCGGCCAAGCCTCCGCCGTCAATGCCGGTATTGACGCCTCTGTGGGGGATCTCGTTCTCTTCCTCGACGCGGATGATCTGCTCGATCCGGGCCTCGTCCCTCGCGTTGTCGAGGCATTCCAACGACAACCTGAGACGGCGAAGGTGCAGTTTCCACTTCGACGTTCAGACCGGCTTGGCAATCCCATGCCAGGTTTCGTGCCAGCCAAACCCGAGCGGATGCGGCAGGGAGATGTCCGCGAAGCACTCGTCCGATATAACGACGATCTCGCCTGGTCGCCGATGAGCGGGAACGCGTATCCCCGCTGGGTTCTGGAACGCATCATGCCAATTCCGACTGAGGACTACCCGACGATTGGCGCCGATATCTACCTGATCAACCTCGCTCCGCTGTACGGACCGGTGATTTCGCTGACCGGTCCTGGAGGCTCATATCGAGTTCACGGGCGCAATGCGGATTTCCGACCCGATTACGACCGCGAGCGATCGGCCCGGATCGTCGAGCTGAGCCACGTGACGCATGGCCACATCGCGAGACATGCGCATGATCTGGATCTCGCTGTTCCGGTCGAAGGTGTCGGAGCAGAATCGGTAACCTTGCTTGCGCAGGAGATGGCACTCGCCAGCTTCGGGGCAGACCGGCGGTTCAGCACTGCGCGGTGTGGCCTCTGGGCAATCAGGCGTCGACATGATCTCTCGATGCGCACACGAGTCACATACGCGGGATGGATGATAGTAATGGCCATTGCGCCGAAGTCCGTGGCGCGCACCATTGCTCGGCTCACATGGCGATGAGGGTGTTTCGTGACTCGCCGGACTCTTCGATCAACTGGCGATCCCGGGCAATCCCCCGCGCGAACCCCAATGGTATGCACGCCAAGTATCGGAGTCCGCTGCGGATGTCCGGCGCCCGTCTTCTCACGAGTCCGCGGGCGAGCGGCTTGCCGCCCAGATGCCACATC
>DASQCG010000047.1:0-2797 GCA_035634825.1 Thermomicrobiales bacterium
ACGTTCGTCAGCGAAAATATTCGCACGATCATGGACTTCTCCCCGGAGGAGATGACCACCGATCCGAAATGCTGGCCCGACCGCCTGCACCCTGATGACGCGCCGCGAGTCTTCAATGAATTAGCGCCGCTGATCGAACAAGGAGGAGGGACGGTCGAATACCGGTTTCGCCACCGCGACGGACATTATGTCTGGGTGCAGGATACCTTCAGGGTTCTCTACGATGATGCAGGTCATCCAAAGGAGCTCGTAGGCGCCTGGGCCGACATCACGAAGCTCAAGGAGGCGGAGAGGAATGCCCTTGCGGCGAACGCCGAGGTGCAGGACACGAAGCAGTCGCTTTCGCGTCTGCTCGCCGCCAGCCCCGCGATCATCTACACGACCCGAGCGTCGGGTGACTTTGCCTGCACGTTCGTGAGCGAAAATATTCAGATGATCATGGGCTTCTCCCCGGAGCAGATGATCACCGATCCGAAATGCTGGCCGGACCGGCTGCATCCGGATGATGCTCAGTGCGTGTTCAGGGAATTGCCCCCGCTGATAGAGCAAGGAATAGGGACCGTCGAATACCGCTTCCGGCACCGGAACGGGCACTACGTCTGGGTGCAAGATACTTTCCGGGTCCTCTACGACGACGCCGGCCGTCCGCTGGAGCTCGTCGGTGCCTGGGCCGACATCACTAGACGCAAGGACGCGGAGACGAACGCGCTTGCGGCCAACGTCAAGCTGCAGGAGACGAAGCAGTCGCTGTCCCGCCTGATCGAAAGCTCGCCCGACGCCATCATCTCCACGGACAGGGATGGAAACGTCGTTCTCTTCAACGATGGCGCCGAGACGCTGCTGGGCTATCGGGCGGAGGAGGTCGTCGGCCGGCGCGTGAGCCTTCTCTACGGCGGCGAGGCGGGGGCAAACGAGGTCTTGCGCGAGATGCACAAGCGCGGCGGGACCGTTTCCGGGTTCGAAAGCGTCTTGCGGGCCAAGGACGACAGCAGCATCCCTGTTCTGATCTCCGCATCCGTTCTCGTCGACGAGGAAGGCAAGGAGATCGGGACAGTCGGCTTTGCCACCGACCTGCGCGAGCGCAAGCGGGAGCAAGACGCCCTTCAGAAGGCGTACGATGAATTGGAGAAGCGGGTTGAAGAGCGCACTGGCGAGCTGAAAGAGGCTCGGGCGCGATTACAGTACCTGCTCACGGTAACGCCCGGCATCATGTATACCAATCAGATCGCCGACTATAAGTGCACCTTCGTCAGCCGCAACGTGGCGCCGTTGATGGGCTTCTCCGAATGGGAGATGCTCGAGGATCGGGAATTCTGGGTGAAACGCCTCCATCCGGACGATGCTCCCAAGGTGTTCGAAAAGATGGCTCCTCTCGTCGAGCAAGGAGGAGGGACCATCGAGTACCGGTTCCGGCACCGGGACGGACACTACGTCTGGATCCAGGACACGTTCCGGGTCGTGCGTGACGATACCGGTGCAGCGTCGGAAATCGTCGGCTCCTGGGCAGACATCACCCACCGCAAGCAGGTCGAGCAAGCGTTGGGCGAGCGCATGGCGCTCATGGACGACCTGCAGAACCTGGTCGCGGCAAGTCCGGCCGTCATCTACACCACCAAGGCCTCCGGGGATTTCGCCTGCACGTTCGTCAGCGAGAACCTGCTGTCGACCATGGGCTACGCCCCGTGGGAGATGCGCGAAGATCCAAAGTTCTGGTCCAAGCGTCTCCATCCTGAAGATGCTCAGCGGGTCTACAAGGACTTGGCTTCCATGATCGAGCACGGAGAAGGGACGACCGAATACCGCTTCCGGCATCGGCGGGGCCACTACATCTGGATTCAAGATACCTTCAAGGTCATCCGCGACAACGAAGGCAAGCCGAAGGAGCTGGTCGGCTCCTGGGCGGACATTTCCGACCGCAAGCAGATCGAGGCCGAGTTGCAGCGGGTCGCGGGCGACGTCGAACGGCGCAACCGCTTCATTCGCGAGACCTTCGGCCGCTATCTCACCGACGAGATCGTCGACACTTTGCTCGAGTCGCCCAGAAGCCTGCACATCGGAGGCGAGAAGCGCAAAGTCACGATGATGATGGCGGATCTCCGCGGCTTCACGTCGCTGTCCGAACGATTGGCGCCGAAATGGGTCGTCGCAATTCTCAATCGATATCTGTCGACCATGGTCAAAGTCATAAAGCAGTATGGCGGCACCATCGACGAGTTCATCGGCGATGCAATCTTTGTCCTCTTCGGAGCCCCTGTTTGGCGAGAAGACGATGCGCAACGGGCGGTCGCCTGCGCCGTGGCGATGCAGCTGGCGATGACCTCGGTCAACGAGCAAAACAAAGAGGAGGATTTGCCCGATCTTGAAATGGGGATCGGGATCCATACCGGCCAAGTGGTGGTGGGGAATATCGGTTCCCTCGAGCGGATGAAGTACGGCGTAGTCGGCAGTCACGTCAATCTCACTTCGCGCATCCAGTCCTGCACCACGGGCGGGCAGATCCTGGTCTCAGAGGCCACCCGGCGAGAGGTCGGCCCGATGCTCAAGATCGGAAAGCAGATGGAGATCAGAGCAAAGGGGTTCGAGCAGCCCGTCACCATCTCCGAGGTGGTAGGAGTTGGCGGGCCACACAAACTCTCGCTGGTCCAAACGAGAGAGACACTGGTTACCCTCAGCGAGGAAATTCCGGTTAGGTATTTCCTGGCGGAAGGAAGTCAGCTCACCGAACAAATGTTCACTGGAAGCCTGGCTGTCGTCGAAACGCGCGGAAGTCCGCCTGGAATCCGCTGTCCCCATCTTC
>DASQCG010000048.1:0-15135 GCA_035634825.1 Thermomicrobiales bacterium
CGTCGAGGCGGTCTTCGATCTCCCAGGCGTGATCGAGGATGTGCCAGGCGGCGCGGCGGACGAAGTAGCGTGGTGTCCAGAGCTTGCCGCCGCGCGGGCCGGTTGCCGGCATCTCGTCCGACAGGGCGAAGGCGATCGCGCGGGCGTCGATTTCCGTGATCGCGGCGAATTCGGCGGTTAAATCATCGAGGCGTTCATGCGGCTCCCGCCAGGAAAGGCGCTTGAGATAGCCGAAGTGGGCATCGATCACATGATCAAGGATCTGCGGAGCAGAGCGGCCACCACCACGGGGCCCCTTCCGCAATTCCCTACCCTCCGCGGACGCAGCAGCCGTGTCCAGCGCATCCCAGCACGCGGCAAGAATCGTCAGAAGGCGACCCAAGGCTGCCTCGTCAGGTGGGACGGCGTCGACGGACGGCGCCATACCCGGCACGCCGTAGTCCGTCGTTGCGTCGCCGGTCACGCGTTCGGCAACCACGAAATCGTCCACTCGATCCGGGATTCGGAGATCAGGCATCGCCGGGCCGAGCGCCCGCCAATATCGCGGACCATAGGCGCACAGCGTCTCGAGCGCTGCCTGCTCATCGCGCCCACCCCGGGCCCAACCGGGCCAGTCCAACGCGGAGGCAATGACGCGCTTCTTGCCAATCTCAAGGACGATTTGGGTTTCGGAGGTTCGGGGTTCGGGGTTCGGTTTTCGGGGTTCGGGAATCTGGCCCCTGATCCCTGACTCTTGACCCCTCAACCTATTCCGTCCAGGCGCCGATGCGGCGGAATTTCTCGTAGCGGTGCTGGACGAGCTCGTCGAGACCGTTCTCCTGCTGGACCTGGCCGTGCAGGTCGCCGAGGTGACGGCGGATGGCCGAGCCGGCGGCGGCGATGACCTCGCGCGGGCGCTCGTGGGCCGGGTTCTCCTCGGGCACGATCTCATCAATCATGCCGAAGCCGTAGAGGTCGAGCGCGGTGATCTTCATCGAGGCGGCCGCATCCGACGCCTTGGCGACGTCCTTCCACAGAATCGTGGCCGAGGCCTCGGGCGAGGCGACCGAGTAGATCGCGTTCTCGAGCATCAGGACGCGGTCGGCCACGCCGATCGCCAGCGCGCCGCCGCTCCCGCCTTCTCCGATCACGACCGCGACGATCATCGTCCGCAGTCCGGCCATGGTCAGCAGGCTCTCGGCGATCGCGGTGCTCTGGCCGCGCTCTTCAGAGCCAATGCCCGGCTCCGCACCCGGCGTGTCGATGAAGGTCAACACCGGCATCCCGAATTTCTCGGCATGCCGCATCAGCCGCTCGGCCTTGCGGTACCCCTCGGGCCGGGCCATGCCGAAGTTGCGGCGGATGTTCTCGTTGGTGCCTCGGCCCTTCTGGTGCCCGAGCACCATCACCGTCCGTCCGGCGAAGTTGGCCAGGCCGCCGATCAGCGCATGGTCGTCGCCAAAGGATCGGTCGCCATGCAACTCGACGAAATCGGTCGTCAGCTCCGAGATGTAGTCAAGGGCGTGCGGACGATCCGGGTGGCGGGCCAGCTTGACCCGGTCCCACGCGGACAGTCCGCCGGGATTGCCGGGCTCAACAACCGCCGGCTCTGTCGGCCTGGCAGGACGGCGGGCGCGATTGATGACACTGCTCACTGTCGCACCTCGCCGTTGGCGGTCACCTCAGCAGCCGGGACCGGGATGTCGACCGTGCGGCCCGGCTCGTCGGCCGTCATCAGCAACGGATCTCCGGGTCGCAGCCGGCTGTAGTGGGCCAGGGTACGGCTGATCTCGGTGGTCAGCTCCGGGCGCGGGACGATGCCGTCGATCATCCCGTGCTCGAGCAGGAACTCGGCCGTCTGGAAGCCGTCGGGCAGCTTCTGCTTGGTGATCTGCTCGATCACGCGCGGCCCGGCGAACCCGACCAGCGCGCCCGGCTCGGCGACGATCACGTCGGCCACCATCGCGTAGCTGGCGCTGACACCGCCGTAGCAGGGATCGGTCAGCAGCGAGATGTGCGGCAGCCTGGCATCGCCCAGCAGGCGCAGGCCGGCAATCGTCTTGGCCATCTGCATCAGGGAGAAGAGCCCCTCGTGCATGCGGGCGCCGCCGGAGGCATTGACGGTCAGGACCGGCAGCCGCTCCTCGAGGGCGTGCTCGGCAACCCGGGCCAGCTTCTCCCCGAAGACCGAGCCCATGCTCGCGCCGAGGAAGCTGAAATCGGCCACCGCGACCGCCACGCCGTAACCGCTGATCGTCATCCGCCCGGTGACGAGCGATTCCCGCTCGCCGCTGCGGGCAACCGTCTTGGCGATCTTGCTGTCGTACGAGCCTGATCGTTCCGAAAAGCCCAGTGGATTGGCGGTGCGGATCTGGGCGTCCCACTCCTGAAACGAATCAGGATCAGCCAGCATCTCGATCCGCTGGCGCGCGCTCATCCGGTGCAGGGAGCCGCACTTCGGGCACATCCGCAGGTTGTGCTCGAGCTCCGGCTGATAGATCAGCTCATTGCACTTCGGGCACTTGACCCACAGGTCGCAGAGGTTGTCGGGGACGGCTTCCGCGCGCTCGTCGTCAGGTTGGAGTGGTTGGAATTTACCACTGCGGTGGAAGAAAGAACGCATAGGGTCACCTTGCCAGGAGAATTGCCGCCAGCACCGGCCGGACCAGCATAGACGAGCGCAGGTGTCCGTTCAACCAATCCTGAGCAGGTTGAGGGTGGAGGGTTGAGGGTTGAGGGAAAAGAAGGGGGCAGGGATCAGGGGCCAGGGGGCAGGAAGCGATCCCGAACCCCGAGCACCGAAACCCGAGAACCTAAAACCCAAAGCCTAAAACCTCCCGTCATCCGGTCCTGGGAGCGGCCACAGAGCCGCGCAGCAGGAGGCGGGTCGGAATCGTCCATCGTATCTGCCGGGAAAGCCCGCTCTCCTCACCTTCGATCAGGCGCCGCAATCGCTCGAACCCGACCCGGCCCATCTCCGCGCCCGGGACATGGACCGTCGTCAGCGGTGGATTGAGGGCGCGGGCAACCTCGATGTCATCGAAACCCACGATCGAAATATCCCGCGGGATCGACAACCCCCGCTCGATTATGGCCCGATAAGCGCCGACGGCCGTCTTGTCGCTCACCGCCACCACGGCGGTCGGCGGCTCGGGCAGGTCGAGCAAGATCTGCATCTCGCCGTACCCCTTTTCCTCCGAATGGGAAACCCGCGGCGGCATCAGATCCTCGCTCGGCCAGACGTCGGCTTGCTGGAGCGCGAGCATGAACCCGGCCAGTCGCTCGCTCAACGTCCAGTACTTCGACGGCCCCCGGATAAACCCGATCCTCCGGTGGCCCATCTCGAGCACGTATTTGGTGATCGCGTGGGCGCCGGCCAGGTTGTCCGGCACCACCGCCGGCAATTCGAGCCCGGGAACGACGTGATCCAGCATGACGACCGGCTTGGCCATTGCGACCGCCGCCTGGACCCACTTCGGGCTGAGATCCCCGCCGCCGAGAATGATCACGCCCGCGGTCGCATCGAGCGACCAGTGACCGCTCTCTGGGTGATCGTCCGGGCTGACGAACTCCATGTCGAGCCGGTACCCATATCGCCGCGCGGCCGCATCCAGGCTTTCGACGATGGGCCGGTTGAACGGATCGGCGGCAACGGAGACCGGCAGTCGCTCGACGATGAGGCTGATCGTTGACGGGGCGTGGCGAGAGCGTGGCAGCGCGCGCTCGTAATTCAGCTCCCGGGCGGCGGCGATCACCCGTTGCCGGTTCTCGAGCGAGATGCCTTCCTTGTCGTTGAGCGCGAGCGAGACACTGGCCAGGGAGAGACCCGTCGCGTCGGCGATGTCCTGCAGCTTGACACGTCGCCCATCAGAGGATTTCGCCATCAGCGCAGCCCTCGTTCCATCGGTCCGGCGGTCGTTCCTCTCGCAGGTGGCAAACGGTTCGAGCTCATGGTCTGCCGGCCTGTGCCAGGCCCACCCGCGTCACAGCGGCGCAGAGCAGGGCGAGCGGGCCGGCGGCCACCATCGCCAGCCACGGCCCGATCAACTGCACGGAAAGCGCCAGCAGCACAAGCACCGCGGCAATCCCCATCACCGTCACCAGCTGGCGACCGGCAAGGGTCAGCGCCGCGATCCACCGGGTCATTCCCCGCGCCTCGCGCATCACCGCCAGGGGGAAGGCGGTGATGCACCCCAGCAGCAGCACGCTCAGCACCGTGGCGTCGGCCGCGATCGGCGCGAGCAACCAGCGCTGCTCCTCATGCGCGGCCAGGATGCCGATCGAGCCGGCCAGGAGCGTCGCCACGATCGCCGGAACCGCTGCCAGCCCGATACCCGTCCGCGCGTGCCGCCAGATCGCCAGCAGCACGTCACGCATGCCGACTGCCTCGCCCGCCAGCATCCGCTCGCTCACCGCGATCGCTCCGATCCAGACCGGGCCCAGGAGCAGAGCGGCCACGGTTGGGGCCACGACCGCCATGCTCACCACCGTCATCGCAATCAGCGCGACGGCCAGCGTAACCAGCAGGTTGATGACCATCATCACCGGCAGCTCGCTCCAGATCAGCCGGCCGATCAGCTCGATGTCCAGCGGGCCTGCGGATCGTTGATCGCTGGTCCTTGGTCCTTGGTCGTTAGTGATTCCAGGATGTATCTCCATAGTGCTGACCTGCAATGGCGCGCGCCGGACCGGCATCTCGCGTTCACCTGCCAACGTCCAACGACCAACGACCAACGACCTGCCCTTCATCCCTTGATCCCGGTCCTGGCGATGCTTTCGGTCAGGAAGCGCTGGGTAAAGGTGAAGAGGATCAAGGTCGGAAAGACGATCATCGAGGCAGCTGCGAATATCGCGAACGAGGAGCCGCCGCCATACTGCCCCTGGAGGGAGACGATGCCAACCGGCAGCGTCATCCGGTCCGCCGATGTCAGGAAGAGATTGGTCCAGAAGAACTCGTTCCATGCGGCCTGGAACGTGAAGATCGCCAGGGCGGAGATGGCCGGCCCGGAGAGCGGGACGACGATCTGGAGCAGGATGCGAAGATGACCGGCCCCGTCGATGCGGGCGCTGTCCTCGATTTCGCGCGGAATTGAGAGAAAGAACTGGCGCAGCAGGAAGATGCCGAAGACATTGATCAGCGCCGGCAGGTAGACCGCCTCGTGGGTATCCAGCAAGTGCAGGTGGCGAATCAGGATGAAGGTTGGGATGACCGTCACCTGCACCGGCACCATCAGGGCGGAAAGCAGGATGATAAAGAGCACATCGCGCCCCGGAAACCGCAGTCGGGCAAAGGCATAGGCGGCCAGGACGCTCGTCGTGACCGAGCCCAGGGTGATGATGCCCGAGATCTTGAGGCTGTTGAGGGCCATGTGCCAGAACGGAATCAGCTCGAAGACGCGGCGGTAATTGACCACGGTGATCTCGCTTGGGAACCAGACCGGCGGCAGCTGGAAGGCGTCCTTGGTAGTCAGCAGGGAGGTGATGAAGACCCAGTAGAACGGCGCCAGCATCAGGATGCCGAGGACCGCCAGGACCACATTCAGCGCCCAGTTGCCGGCTCGCCTGGCATGCACGCCGCTGCGCTGGATCACTCGCTCAGTCATGGTGCACCCAGTACCGCCCGCCCGCGAACTGGACGAGCGTCGCGATCAGGATCACGACAAAGACCACGATCGCCATCGCCGACGCATATCCCATCTCAAACGAACGGAACCCAGTCTCGAAGATCAGTTGCACGATGCTGCGCGTGCTGTTGGCGGGACCGCCGTTGGTCATGATGAACATCGGCTCGAAGATTTGAAACGCGCCGATGAAGTTGAGCACCAGCACGAAGAAAATCGTCGGCGAGATCATCGGGATCGTGACGTTGACGAACCGCCGAAGCGTGCCCGCGCCATCGATCATCGCAGCCTCGTAGAGCTCGCGCGGAACCCCTTGCAGCCCGGCCAGCAAGACAATGAAGGTGAACCCGACCGTCCGCCAGAGATCGACGAAAAGCACGGCCTCCATCGCCCAGTGCCGATCGACCAGCCAGTTGGGTGGATGCAGGCCGATCTGGCGAAGGTAGTAATTGAAGAAGCCGAAGTTCGGGTTGAGCGCATACCGCCAGATCAGCGAGACCGACGCCCATGAGATCAGCAAGGGGAAGAAGAAGGCGGTCCTGAGGAAGTAGCGGAGCGCGCCGTGCATCGCCCGGTTGACGGCCAGCGCCAGCAGCATGCCGAAGGTCATGTGCAGCACGATCGACCAGAAGGCGAAGACGAACGAGTTGCGGATCGCGATCGTGGCCACGCGATCGTCCCGCAGATCGCGGTAGTTCTGCAGTCCCACGAACTCGCGTGGAGTGAACAGGTCCCACTTGTAGAAGCTGAGGGCGATCGCGCCCAGGAGCGGGCCGGCGATAAAGACGACGAAGAGGATCAGCGCCGGGCTGAGGAACGCATAGCCATAGAGCATTTCGCGCCGGGCCAGTCCCAGCCGGCTCGCCCGGCGCGAGGATGAATGCGACGAAGGGCCGGGTGAGATGACCGAATCGGCCTGTGCCCGAGCTGTCATCCCACCCACGTTTGCCCCGATCGGTTAGAGATTCGACTGAATGTCGTCGTTGAGCGTGTTCAACCCCTCTTCGACGCCGACGGCGCCGGTCAGAATCTGGGTGAAGGCATCCTCGATCGCGGTCTGGATGACGTTTCCCTTATCCGGGGACGGGATCGGCGTCGCGTAATCCAGGGCCTCGTACAACTTGATGCTGCCTTCCGGCGCGTTCGCCAGGAACGAATCGCTGTTGGCAATCGACTTCCGCGCCGGCACGATGGTACCGCCTTGCTCGGCAAAGTACACGCTGGCCTCCTTGGAGGCGAGGAACTTCAGGAAGGTCCAGGCGGCTTCCTTGTTCTTGGTGCCCTTCATGATTGGATAGGCGTTCCAGCCCACCGGGGACCCCTTCTGGGCCTTCTGCGGCCAGGGCACGATCTTGAGCTTGTCGACGAGGCCAAGGTTGCGCATGTCGATGATCGGCCAGCGCCCACCACCGAACATCGCCAACTTGCCCTGGGACACCGTCGTCTGGAAGTCGAAATCGCCGCCCGGAATCGGCGAGTACTCCTTCTCGACGATGGTGCGCATCACCGTGGCGGCTTCGATCGCCTGTGGGCTATTGACCGTCGCCGTCGTCCAGTCCGCGCTGAGCGTGCTCGCACCGTTGGTCAGGAGAAACGGCATGACGTGGACGAAGTACCCGCCGCCGATGCTGTAGGGATAGGCGCCGGTGGCCTTGATCTTCTCGCTCGCGGCCAGGAAATCGTCCCACGTCCAGTCATCGGTGGGCGCATCGACGCCGGCCGCGGACAGAACCTCCATGTTGCACCACATGCACATGGTGTTGAAATCACCCGGCAGGTAGTAGCGGGAGCCGTCCGCGGAGGTGTTGTAGGTCTGATCCCACTGGATCAGATTCGGGTGGACGTCGTCGAAATACTCGGCGACCTCGTCCTTGTCGCGCTCGAGCAAGTCGTTGATCGGGTCGCAAAGGCCGCGGCTGGCGAAGAGCCGCTGCCCTTCGGTCGCCACCTGGATGACGTCCGGAACCTTGCCACCGGCGATCTGCGTCGAGATTTCGTCGAAGAACGCCGCCCAGTTGTTGACCGGGTTCGGCTCGGCCACGAGCTCGATATCAGGGTATTTTTCCTTGAAGAGGGCAAAGAGGTTATCCCAGATCTTGGATTGGTCGGCCGTGCCCAGGTAGGCGAGCGTGACCTTCCCGCTCACCTGCCGGCCAGGCCGGGTGGTGCTGAGGTGCAGCGCGGGAGTCGCGAAGGCGGATCGCGCGCCGGTGATACCGGCCGCGCCGACCAAACCGGCTGCGCCCGCGCCCTTGAGCACTGAACGGCGAGATAATGACTGCCTGGAGTTTTTGTCCAAAGCCACTCCGCTCCTTCTTCAGATCGGTCCGCATACTACGCCCACGCTTGGGGAGTTCACCATAGCACTGGCACTAAAATGTTGTCAACAACTTTAGCTAAAATATGGTAAATCATTTCAGAGCCGTTTTGGAGCCCACGACCATCCGTCGCCACGAGGGAGCACGCCATGACCGCGGTCACGACCGATCTGATCGCCGAATCATCCGACGCCGCCGGCGACCACACGGTCTACCGTGGTTCACGGCTTCGCCACGTCGCAATGCCGCTCGGCGGCGTCGGGGCCGGGCACATTGCCCTCGGCGGCGACGGCGGACTGCGCCAATGGCAAATTCACAACCAGGTCAACCACCGCGGCTTCGTGCCGGACAGCTTCTTCGCGATCCGCGCCGCCTCGATCGAGCCACCCCTCAACGTGATTCGGCTCCTGCAATCGCGCGAGGTCATGGACCTGCCGGCCGAGCACACGCCACTGGTCACGGACGACGACATCCCCGAGGATCAGCGCCGGCTGGTGGAGCTGTTCCCGGGAGTCGAGCGGACCGAGTTCTCCGCCGCCTATCCCTTCGCCCGAATTCGCTACCTCGACGACGCCCTCCCGCTCGAAATCAGCCTCGAGGCCCACACGCCCTTCATACCCCTCGACGAGACCGCCAGCGGCATGCCGCTCATCGCGCTCCGCTTCACTCTCCGCAATCTCAGCGGGCTAAGCGTGCATGGCGCGCTGGCCGGAACGCTCCAGAACGTCGTCGGCTGGGACGGACTGACGCCGATTTCCGGCACGCGCAATCCGCTCTTCGGCGGCAATACGAATCGCCACCGCCGCGGCCCGGGCCGGTCGTCGCTGATCATGGAGAACCCCTCGCTGCCGCTTGATCATCCCGGCGCCGGCCAGATGGTGCTGACCGCGCTGGCCGATAACGTCCGCGCCTGCGAGCAGTGGACCGATCCGGAACAGATGCTCCGCTTCATGGAAGGGCTGAACATCACCCGCCAGTTCATCGGCCCCGACAGCCCGGTGCAACGCTCATATCGGACCCTGCCGATCCTGCCGCATGGCCCAAGCCCGGCCGGCGCAACCTGGAACGGCGGCCTGATCGTGCCGTTCCGCCTCGAAGCGGGCGCGGAGACGGAGATCACCTACCTCATCTCCTGGTACTTCCCCAACCGGTACGTGAACTTCGATCAGTTCGGCCGCATGCGCGACTACGGGTACTCGCGATTCTGGCTCGGCAATGCCTACGCGACGCGCTACGCGGATGCCCTCGATGTGGCCGAATCGTTCGTCCGCGAGCAGGAACGGCTGGAAGCGGACTCGCGGCGCTGGGCAGCAACCCTGACCAGCAGCTCCCTCCCCGGCTGGCTGAGCGAAGCGATGGCGGCCCAGGGTAGCCTGATCCGCAGCCCGACCACCTTCTGGACCGAAGACGGCAACTTCTTCGGCTTCGAGGGCTCGCTCGGCGCCTCGACCACGATGTGGAGCGGGGATTTCGGCGGCTCCTGCCCGCTCAATTGCACGCACGTCTGGAATTACGAGATGGCCCTCTCCCGCCTCTTCCCACGCCTCGAGCAGCGGATGCGGACAACCGACTTCGACGTCGTCCAGGCACCGGAGGGCTATATCCCCCACCGGACGATCCTTCCGCTCTACGTCCGCCAACTCTGGAACGAGCCGATCGGTGGTCCCCGCCAGCCCGCCCTGGACGGGATGCTCGGCGCGGTGCTGAAGACCTACCGCGAGGTCCGCCAGGGTGGCGATCTCGCCTGGCTGCGGGATCACTGGGAAAACGTCCAGCGCCTGCTCGAATACATCCGGCGCACCTGGGACGCGGACGGAGACGGTGTTCTCGAGGGCGAGCAAGGCAACACCTACGATATCCACTTCTTCGGCCCGAACATCTACATCGGCGGGTTGTGGCTGGCCGCGCTCCGGGCCGGCGAGGAGCTCGCGCGGATCGTGGGCGAAGCAACCTACGCCGGCGAGCTGCACGCCCTCTTCGAGGCCGGCAGCACCCGGTACGACGAGCTGCTCTGGAATGGCGAGTACTACATTCAGCTCCTCGACGAAGGCACGCCGCTCGAGGACCAGTTCGGGACCGGCTGCCTTGCCGATCAGCTCTTCGGCCAGTGGTGGGCGCACATCCTTGATCTCGGATACATCCTGCCGCCGGACCATGTCCGCACGACCCTCCAGTCGATCGTCCGCCACAACACCCGCACCGGCTTCCGGGATTTCGAGCACGGCTTCCGAGTCTACGCGGATCAGGATGACAGCGGACTGCTGATCTGCACCTGGCCCCGGGGCGGGCGGCCGGAGGTGCCGGTCCGCTACTGCGATGAGGTCTGGACCGGGATCGAATACCAGGTCGGCGCGCACTGCCTGATGGAGGGTCTGGTCGACGAGGGGCTGCAAATCATTCGCAATCTTCGCAATCGCTATTCGGGAGAGCGGCGCAACCCGTACAACGAGATCGAATGCGGCGATCACTACTCGCGGGCCATGTCCGGCTGGAGCGTGATCGAGGCAATCGGCGGCATGCGCTACAACGCCCTCCGCAACGAGCTCACGCTCGTCAAGGCACGCGGTCGTTCCGGCAGCAGATTGCCGCTGGTGACCGCGTCCGGGTGGGGCACGATCACCCAGCGTGACGACGATGATAGCTTCGCGGTTACGCTGAGTGC
The DNA here is from genome assembly GCA_035634825.1 of Thermomicrobiales bacterium. Lineage (GTDB taxonomy): Bacteria > Chloroflexota > Chloroflexia > Thermomicrobiales > UBA6265 > DASQCG01. Next base: position 10,581 of record DASQCG010000048.1, read on the forward strand.
GGCGTACGGCTCGCTGCCGATTGACCGCATCGTGATCGAGGACGTCGCCGGCGACGTGGCGCACGCCGCCACCGGTGATGCGGTCCTCCCAGCGACGATCGAACGCATCGGCAACCGCCTGGCAATCACCCTCCCGGAGGACACGTCAATCGGCGCCGACCAGACGCTGACTCTCCGTATCGCCCGCCGATAGATGTAGTGCCGGGCGGCTCGCCCGGCTACCCGGCGCTCAACGACCGGGCGAGCCGCCCGGCATTGCGTTTCCAGCTTTAGCTCGAATACGTCGTCCTGGAACGCCGGCTGCCGCCGCGGTGGCGGGCGTTGAACATGCCGAAGAAGGGCGAGCCGGCGCCGGCGAGGAAGCCGAAGTCATACCAGTTGCCCGCCCGATCGATGTCGTAGATCGGGTACTTCTCCCATGCGTTGAAGATGTGCGCGATCAGGACGAACCATGCCGTCAGCCCGTTCCAGAGTCCCCAGAGCAGGTCCTGCCACCACATGCGCGCCTCCCTTCGCTCACGTCAGGCCGAAAGCCGGAAGGGCGGATAGGCATCCGTGACAAACGTGACCGTGTAGGCGACGACCCGGTTGTTCCAGCGCATCACGCCCTCGACGAAGCGGAACAGCTCCGGCGGGTACTCGCCCGTGAACAGGATCGTGAACCAGACGATCACCACCACGAAGAACGCCGCGATATCCAGGAAGAAAAGCACGATGAAGTGCGGGATCGCCAGCAGCCACTTGATCAGCGGCAGCCACCGGTTCAGCTCCCGCGGGACATCCGGATAGGCGTAGTCGAGATGGACCGCCTGGTGCTCGTCGGTCGATGGGTAGGTATCGACCATCAATGCGAGATAAGCGCTGACTCGATTGATGAATCGCTGCAGCTCGAGGTTCCAGTCGAACCACCAGCGCGGGTACTTCTGACGGAAGATGATCATCATCGCCGGGCCGGCTGCCAGCAACCCGCCCGCCGTGGCCACCGTCGTGGTGGTCTCACCGGAATTGCCGGTAGACCAGGTCCACGTATTGCCAGTGACCGCGCCGAGCACGATCGCGATCGGGATCGCGTAGAAGATGCGGAGCCCGACCGTAAGGCGATTGCGCGGGCTGTCCTGGTAATCGACCGAGAACTGAACCGGATACTGCGTTGTCTGCATCGATCCCTCCTCTTTCGGTTAGACGATCAGACGCCGTGAAGCTGGTGGTCATCCTCCATCAACTCGCGGAGTTTGCGCTCTTCCCAACGCTTGCCGAACGGGCCCTCCACGCCGAAGGTAACCGCGCCGTGGATCGCGACCGCGATGCCCCACCCGAGCAGCGGCCAGTAGAACCACCAGTTACCACCATCGATGAGATCAATCGCGAACAGGAACGCATTGACCACGAGGTAGATGACCAGATGAGTGTAGAACCCTTTGATCTCCTCAACACGCTTGCGCGCCTGCTGGTACCGGATATCAGTGGTGGGAGTGGTCTCCATCACGCCCTCCTTTCACGCGGACAGCGGCACGATCCCCACTGATCCGCACTTCCGGTCTAACAGGTCACGAATCGCGCGCGCATGACCACACGCCACCCGACGTCACAATTGCGCAACAAGGCAGGCGAACGGCACGATGCTGACAGCCACGTTGGGGCAAGCGGACATCTGCCGGTCATCCATCGCCTGTCGGCATCGCACGACCGGTCGAGGCGCAATCGGCGTCAGAGCACGGGAATCAGCAAGATGGCCGTGCCGATCAGGAAAAGCCCGATCAGGACCGCGGCAGCGGTTCGGTCCAGCCGTTGCGCTTTGGCGGCATTGGCCTCGTCGCCGCGAATCCAGTGCGAAGTGAGGATTGTCGTGGCTATCAGGCCGACCACGACCACATAGGCCAGCACGTAGATCTTGTCGAGCAGGACGAGTGTGCCCACCTCCGGCAGCGTGCTCGTATAGGCCTGTTGCAGGAAGACCAGCGTGAGCAGGGCAGTCGCCGGACCGGCCAGGCGCACCTCGGGGTAGGCCGGATGGACGAGCAGCACGCTGCACCCGAGCAAGAGCACGATCAGCAGTGGGAGTAACAGTTTCCACCGGAAGAAGCTCTCCGGCCGTTTTACATTCAGATCGAATTCCGCAGTTGAATAGGTATGGTGTCCGGCCGTGCCCGTAATGCCGAAGTCCGTCTCGTATGCGTGCTCATGGACCGCCATCTGCCAGCCAGTGACGCGCCAGCCCGGAATCCGGATGTCCGGACTGATGCCGGACTGGGCGGTATCCGGAACGTAGACCAGCTGATCGGTCGCATACGTCGAGTCCTCGATCTCGATCCGCAAATGGTGCGCATCCAGTGGGTAGTCCTCGAGCAAGAGCGGCTCGTAGAACTGGCCCTGGACGTGAAATTGCTGCAGCGTCTCGCCGCCGGGCAGCGCGACCGGCTTGGGGAAGATCGGAGTCATCGTCAACGTCCATCGGGCCACATTGTTGAGCAGCTCGAGGGTCGGAGTGGGATCGCGGTCGCCCCGCCAGCGCATCCACATGTAGAAGTCGGCGAAGTACGTGCTCTCCTGCTGATCGAGCCCGTGAACTTCGGAGAGGTACAGACCCACGGTCACCTGCTGAGGCTCGCTCACGGCCGCGCCGGACGGCTGGCCGGTGGTCGGTTGAGGCGTTGCGGCCGGCGTGGCAGCCTGGGCCGCACGTGCCGGCACCGCCCTTACCCAGACCGACGCGGACGGCGAACAGAGTCCGCCGAGGAGGCCCGCTAACCCGACCAGCATCAAGATGAAAAGTGCGCGACGGCAAGGGCAGTACCTGGTCACGGGCATACTCTCCCCTTCCCGGCAGGTGACCGGCCGTGCGTCAGAGCAACCTCAACCCACCGCGATCGGCATCGCGCCGCGGGCCGCAGAGTCCAACCCCACCGTAGTGACGAGCGGGCGGAGCGTCATCCGCCGAAGGGCGTATTCGGCGCTCGCCATCTCGTGCTGCACTCGGCGCGGATCTCGCATGGCATCATCATGTGCTTGCATACAAACCTTCTGAGCGATCATTCTTCCTACATCGAACATTGATCAGATCAGCAATTCGTTGTGAGTAATGACCCGCGGGACACGCGGATCGGGAGAGCCGGGAATGCACGGTGGCAAGCAGGGGCCGCAGCGGCACGTTGGGCGAAGCCGCACGGCGAGTCCCCGGATGGTGATGGATCACCTCCCGGCGCCGATGGGTTTTGTGGACCGGAATCTTCGCGTTCGCTGCATCAACCAGGCGGGCTGCCGGCTCTACGGGTATCGAAGCCAGCGGGACGTCCTCGGCCGGACCGTGCCGGAAACGATCGGAGCGATGCCGTATGCGCGCGTGCGCCCTGCGCTTGAGGCGGCTCTGGGCGGCGAGACTGTGGTCGTCGAAGACATCGCCCCCGACCGGTATGGCCCTGGACTCGACTACATAAGCGAGGATCACTATGTCCCCCGCTTCGGGCTGGATCGGACGGTCGTGGGTTTTGACTTTGTCTCGATCGATATTACCGCTCGCCGACGGGCCGAAGCGGCGAGCCTGGGAGAACAGAAGGCTCTCGCGCGCCGCCTGCTCCTCGCGCACGAAGCGGAGCGGCGGGCTTTGGCGTACGAGCTGCACGAGGGGGTGAGCCAGGCGCTCACCGGCCTCAACCTCTGGCTCGCCACCGCCGATAGTCCGGACCCCCACGTAGCGGGCGCACAGCGGCTCGTGACCGGGCTGACAGAGCGGACCCGGCGCCTGGCCGTCAATCTCCGGCCGCCCGAGCTTGACGATTTCAACCTTCTCCTTGTCCTGCGCAGCTTTCTTCGCCGCTTCGCGCAGCAAACAGGGGTCCAGGTCGAGCTCCGCGCTGAGGGCGGCGGCTACTACTTCCCCGACCCGGTACAGACTGCCGCCTACCGGATCGTCGAGGAGGCACTGACCAATGTCGCTTACCACGCCGACGTGGACTGCGCCAGCCTGGACCTTTCCGTAAGCGGCGCGGCGCTCACCATCTCAATCCGCGACACGGGATCCGGATTCGATCTCGCATCAGCTCCATCCGGGGGCGGACTCCACCGGATGCGAGAGTGGGCTGAGCTGTTCGGCGGATCGCTGGTCGTCGAAGCCACTCCTGCCGCGGGAGTGACGGTGACCGTCTCGCTACCCACTCCCTGACCGGCAAGAATGGTTGAGGGTTGAGAGTTAAGGGTTGAGGGAAAAGAAGGGGGCAGGGATCAGGGGCCAAGGAGGGCAGGAATCGATCCCGAACCCCGAATCCCCAAAACCCTATGGAACGGGCGTAGCCCCGGCCGTCGCCGTCATCTCGAAGGTCACGGTGATCGTCGCGGTGGCCGTGGCTTCGACTGCCTTCGTGGGATCGTACGGCGACAACATATTCTCGCCATACGGGCCGTAATAGTTCTGCATTCCCGGAGTTGCACAGCTATCGGGAACCCCGCCGCCATAGATCGAATCCATCGCCTGCACCATGTCCCCGAGTTCCACGTTGAGCGACTTGGCCAGGCGCTCGCCCCGCGCCTGCGCATCGGCCACGGCCTTGTCCGTAGCGGC
>DASQCG010000049.1:0-4332 GCA_035634825.1 Thermomicrobiales bacterium
ACATCACGAAGACCATGTAGAGGGATATGCAATTGCGGGATCTGGCCAACGTCAATCTCTCACTCACCGCCGGATAGGAAGGTGGGTATATCCGCCGCATAGCTTTACTCTCGCAAACGACTTACGATATGCCCCGCCATCGAAGTGCGGGTTTTATCGCCATTCGAAGTCACCGTCTTCATGCGAGACGAGCCGTGTCATTAATTCCCGACCCGCCTGCCTCACCTCAATATCAGCCGGACGGCATCATGCTGCCGGCGTGGCTCGCACGCTGCCGGGTGCCGTTGCTCCTGGGAGTTGGGTTCCTGATTGTGGTGCTCGCGGGCGCACTTCTCTTGCTCGCCCCACTTCCGTCGACCTGGCGTTTCGGGCTTCTCCTCGGCTCCCTGATTCTGGTGATCGCTGCCGCCTTCGCGGCCATTCTCCTGCTGCGGTCGTGGCGCGAATTGAATGCGGCCCAACAGTTGCTGGAGTTGGCGACCGGGAATCTCGGCCAGGCACACACCTCGCTCGTTGAGGCAAGCGGTTCCTTGCGCGTGACCGCGGAGGCCCGCGACGATGCGCTGCATCGCCTCCGGACTGCTATCCGGGAACGGGATGCGTTTCTCGCGGCAATCTCGCACGATCTGAAGACCCCCTTGACCATCATCAAGGGAAATGCGGAGTTGTTGTCAGGTCAGTTCAAGGACGGGGCGACCCCGGACCGGACTCGCGTTGCCAAAGGACTCGAGCGGATCACGGCGAGCACCAGCCGCCTGACCACTTTGGTCGATCAACTTCTGTGGCTCGCCCACCTGGAGATGGATCAGCCGGTCGGCCTCAGTCGATCGAGCGTAGATCTGGTCGCCCTGACGCAACGGGTGGTAGACGAGTACACGGGAACCACAAGGCTGCATCGCCTGGTCCTGACGCTGCGCGTGAACGAACTGAAAGGCTGGTGGGATGAGGGGCGGATTGAGAGCGTCGTGGCCAACCTCATTTCCAACGCCATCAAGTACAGCCCAGAAGGCGGCGCGATCGAAGTCACGATCGATGCCGACGATGACCGACAAATAGCGACCTTATCGGTGCGCGACAGTGGTCTCGGCATCCCCGCAATCGACGTGCCGCATGTGTTCGATCGCTTCTATCGGGCCGGCAATGCAGGCGGCTTGATCGTGGGCACCGGGATGGGGCTGGCCGGCGTTCGCTTTGCCGTCGAGGCGCACGGGGGACGAGTGACCGTCGAGAGCACAGAAGGCGCTGGAAGCTCGTTTTACGTTGAGTTGCCGCTTGCTTGCCCGGATTCCACTCAGGCCGTCACTCATCAGTGACCAAACCAGAAAGGTGGTTCAGGCAGGGCTTGGCGCTTCATCGCCGAGCACCCGGGTCAAGGCGTCGACAACCGCAGGGTCCCAATCTCGCCCCGATCCCATCTCCATCATATCGGCCGCTACCGAGCGATTGAGACCGGTTCGAGGTTCGTTTGACGCCGTAAGTTGGTCGTACATGTCCGCGACCGCGAGCACCCGGGCAGTGAGCGGGATCTCCTCGCCCGCCTGTCCATCGGGGGCGCCGCTGCCATCCCAGCGCTCTTGTTGATGTCCGATCGCGTCAGCAATCCGAAGGCGGTCCAACAATTGGGCATGGGCATCGTTCGCCGGCACATGGCCGCCAACGCCAGATTTCATCAGCTCCGGATCCGCCCGGAGAATTCCGACTTCATGGAGAAGTGCTGCTCGTGCCGCGATATCGGCCTCTCCAGCTGGCACGCCTAACTGGAGCGCAAGGCGGTGTGTGAGGTTTGCCACACGGCGGGCATGGCCGGGACTCTCCCCGGCCAGCAAATCAGTGAGATCGGCGATCGCCTCAATCGTCGCCTGGGAAACCTGGCGCAGATTCGCGCTACGGCTCAGCGAAAGGTAGACCAGAACCAGGGGACCGACGAAGAGAGGCAACAGCCATGGATAGGAACCGCCTATCGCGGCGAAAAGCACGCCATTCGCGACCAGGACAATGTGCTCGGGCAGGTCGATCCAGATTCCCTCGCGCCAGACCTGGATTGGCGCCCTGTCGAGTTGCAGGGCGACGACTCCTGCCACGGCCATCGTGTTGACCAGGTGCATGACGATCAGCGCAATCGCGACAGCGACACAGTTGCGAACGTCGGAGAGCGCAGGCATCTGACTTGTGCCGGCCAGCGCATGCACCACCCAGCTTCCCACGAGAACGTATGACGCGGTCTGCGCCACGTTGAACACTCCTTGCTCCCATGAAACGCGCTGCCTGACTTCATGAATTGCCGTCGGAAGCGCGGCGGTCAGACCCGCAAGCGGAGGAGGGAGCAAGAGTGCCGCCGCGACTGTGAGCGCGGTATCGACGTACACCTTCGTCTTGCTTGTCAGATGAATGGGGAACTGCTGGGCCACGGCAATTGCGACGCCCAGGAATACGGCGAAGGCCCACTGCTCGCGAGTCGGACTCCCACGGCCACGTGCAGCGAGGATCAGGAACAAGGCGACCGTTGCCGTGGCGTACAAGCCGATATACCTGCGAACTGCAGGATTCAACTCATTACCGTCGTTCATAGCATCCCAAGGACCTGTCGGGTCTCGTCGTTGAGCGCGCCCGGTTGAGTGCTCAAGTTGTTGGAACGATTGTCGCGTTCACCGAAATGACGGTGTTGGTTTTTCCCGTGATTGACGTCGCGCGGCCGTTTGCCGGTGCGACCTTCACTTGCACCGGCATGCTGATGTCGGCCGGGACAGAGACCTGAATTTGCGTCTGGACTCCTTTGCTCGTGACTCTCAATTTCGAGTTGGTCACCACCGAGATAGCCTCGCCATACCCGTTGAAGCCGTTGTCTACGTAGGTCACCACGACAGATACGCCGACCGGTACGCTCAGCGTCACTGCAATCGGACCGGTGACGTGCGATTGCTGATCGTCGTAGACAGACACGTAGAGCGGGACCGAGGTGCCTGCAACGCTGAAGGTGGGGTCCTTCTGACACCATTTGCGTCCGGCATCGACCGGCGCGACGATCAGAAGTAACGCAACTGCGGCAAGCACGACGGGAATGAGTCGACTATTGCGAGACATGGACGGATCCTCCACCAGATGGGGCGACTGGATTTGACGCGTCGCTCCACCCAGCCGAAGGGGCGCATTGCCCTGCGGGGGCTGACTACGGGGTGAACCAGCCAAGATCATCGAGGACTGTACGTACAACCGTATGGTATCACCGATATTCGCCATTGCAAACTACCGTGCTTAGCCAGCCAATACTGGCGTCCCCTGCCGACCAGGGTGGTGCAGCACATGGGCGATGTCCCGCGAAGGGCAATTGCGCTCACGCGAGGGTCGTGGTGGATTCCGGCCGTGCGAGGTTGAACAGCCTGTTCTTGCGTGCCAGGCACATGTCTGGTTCGCTCCTCCGCTGCTTGTCAGGGAGAATCAGCCGGGTGTCTGCAACTCCCGTCGGAGCAGTTTGCCGGCGGCATTGCGCGGCAATGAGTCGACCCACTCGATGCGCCGGGGGCACTTGAAGGCGGCCAGCCGTTCGGCGCAAAAGTCGAGGACATTCTGCTCGGTCGGCGTCAATCCTTCCCGTCGCTTGACGAAGGCGATGGGGACTGCGCCCCACTGCTCGTCCGGTACTCCGACGACCGCCGCGTCCTCGACTTCGGGGTGGAGTAGCAGCACTGCCTCGACCTCAGCCGGCGAGATATTCTCGCCGCCGGAGATGATCAGGTCGTCGCGGCGATCAAGGACGTAGAGATAGCCCTCGTTGTCGAGCCGGCCGAGATCGCCGGTGCGTAGCCACCCGTCCGGGCGGATATCGTCATCTGCCGCACTGCCCACGTAGCCCGGGGTTACGGTCGGGCCGCGAACGATGATCTCGCCCATCTCGCCCGGCGGCATTGGTTGACCGTCGCGCTCGATGCGGAGCTCGGTCGTCGGCAACGCCGTCCCGGCGGAGCCAAGGTGCTGTCCTAGCTCATCCGGAAGAAGGGTCGCCACCTGGGAACAGGTTTCGGTCAGGCCGTAGGTGGGCGAAACCGGGATGCCGCGCTGCATGCAGCTCTGGAGGAGCGTGGTTGGGGCAGGCCCACCACCGAGAAGCATGCAGCGGAGCGTCGGCGGATAGGATCGACTCCCCAATTCATCGAGCATGCGGGCGAGCATATTGGCCACGACGGAGACGTGCGTGACGCGCTCCTCTTGAATCGCGTGGTTGGCCCGGGCCGGGTCGAACGCTTCGTGAAGTACGACCGGCACCCCGGCGATCACGCTCCGAAAAAGGATCACAAGACCGCCAACATGGAAGAGCGGAAGCATCGCGAGCCAGCG
>DASQCG010000050.1:0-2598 GCA_035634825.1 Thermomicrobiales bacterium
TCCGGCGCGATCTAGTTCTGAGAGTTTGCTGATTGTCCATTGAAAACGCCTCCCAATCAGGCTGCGTGGGATAATCAATCATTGGAGATTCAGGGCACGCGCCGCGACTCGACAACCACCGCGACGAGGCGCATGCCGGGGCACGCAGCAAGGAGGCATGCCGTGGCCGTTGCCACAGACCGCAAACTCGAAGCGCTCTCAATCGACACGATCAAAATGTTGTCGGTCGATGCCGTTCAGAAGGCGAATTCCGGGCATCCCGGGCTGCCGATGGGCGCGGCCGCCATGGCATACGTCCTCTGGACCGAGTACCTCAAACATAACCCGAAGAACGACGAGTGGTTCGACCGGGACCGGTTCGTCCTCTCCGCCGGCCACGGTTCGATGCTGCTCTACTCGCTCCTCTACCTGACCGGCTACAACCTGCCGCTGGAGGAGATCAAGAACTTCCGCCAGATCGGCTCGATGACCCCCGGCCACCCGGAAGCGCGGCACGCCCCGGGCATCGATGTCACCACCGGACCACTCGGCGCCGGATTCTCGAGCGGTGTCGGCATGGCCATCGCCGAGGCGTACCTGGCCGCGCGCTACAATCGGCCGGGCCACGACATCATCGACCATTACACCTACGCGATCGTCTCCGATGGCGACATCATGGAAGGCGTCTCGATGGAGGCCGCCGCGCTGGCCGGTCACCTCGGGCTCGGCAAGCTGATCTACCTCTATGACGAGAACATGATCACCCTCGCGGGCAGCGCGAACGTCTCTATGAGCGAGGACGTCGCCGCCCACTTCCAAGCGCTCGGTTGGCACACGGTCTCGGTCGATGGCCTCGACACCGACGAGGTCCGCCGGGGTCTGAACGAGGCCCGGTCAGTCGTCGACAAGCCGTCGCTGATCATCTGCCGCACGATCATCGGCTTCGGCGCGCCGAACAAGGAGAACACCTTCGCCGTCCACGGCTCGCCGCTCGGACCGGACGAGGTTGCCGCGACCAAAGAGGCCCTCGGCTGGCCCGCCGAGCCGGCCTTCTACGTGCCGGAGGAAGCGCTGACCCACTTCCGCGAGGCCGTCAAGCGTGGCGCCCACGCCGAAGCCGAGTGGCAGGCCAAGTGGGACGCCTACCAGGCCGAATACCCCGACGAAGGCGCGGAGCTGAAGCGGGCGATCGACCGCGAGCTTCAGGACGGCTGGGACAGCGACGTCCCGACCTGGCAGGCCGGCGAAAAGGTCTCCACGCGCAAGGCCGGCGGCGCGGTCATCTCCGCGTTCTTCCCGAAGGTGCCGACCTTCATCGGCGGCTCGGCCGATCTCGATCCGTCGACGCTGACCGCCATGAAGGGCGCCGGCGATTTCGAGGATCCGAACTTCCAGCCGCACGAGAAGGTCCAGGGCGCCCTCGGCGGTCCCTGGGGCCACGACGGCCGCAATATCCACTTCGGCATCCGCGAACATGCAATGGGCAGCGCCGTCAACGGGATGGCGGCCCACGGCGGTATCTGGCCATTCGGGGCAACATTCCTGGTCTTCTCCGACTACATGCGCCCGGCCATCCGCCTCTCCGCGCTTTCCGAGTACAAGTCGACCTTCGTCTTCACCCACGACAGCATTGCCGTCGGCGAGGACGGACCGACTCACGAGCCGATCGAGCAGATCATGTCGCTGCGGCTGATCCCGAAAATGACCGTGATCCGGCCCGGCGACGCCAACGAAACGGCCGATGCGTGGCGGGTCACCTTGCAGCATCACGGCCCGACTTGCCTGGTCCTGTCGCGGCAGGATCTGCCGGTGCTCGATACGTCCGGCGCGAAAGGCTCGCTGGCGAACGGCGCCTACATCCTGCGGGACAGCGATGGCGAACCGGACATCGTCCTGATCGGCACCGGGTCCGAGGTCCAGCTCGCGGTCGGCGCGGCGGACGAGCTTGCCAAACAAGGCGTCAAGGCTCGCGTGGTCAGCATGCCGTCATGGGAGCTGTTCGACGAGCAGTCGGACGAGTATCGACAATCCGTGCTCGGCGGCAATGGCGTTAGGAGGGTGTCAGTCGAGGCCGGAACGACCATCGGCTGGCAGAAATACGCCGACTCCAGTGTCGGGATCGATCGATTCGGTGCATCAGGACCCGGCGGTAAGGTCCTCGAATATTTCGGTTTCACCGTCGCCAATGTGGTCGAGCACGCGCAGAAGCTGCTCGGCAAGAAGTAACGCAAGGAGCATTCATCGTGGCACATCCAAGGGTTGAGGCACTGCTCAAGCAGGGCCAGAGCATCTGGCAGGACGATATCGCCCGCTCGATGTTGACCACCGGCAAGCTGGCGTCGACCATCAAGGACGTCGGCGTTCGCGGCCTGACGTCGAACCCGACCATCTTCGAGAAGGCGATATCGGGCGGCACCGACTACGACGCGCAGATCAGCGAGCTGCTCGGTGAGGGCAAAGCGGCCCAGGATATCTTTGAAGCACTCGAGGTCTCGGATCTGCAAGGCGCGCTCGATCTCTTCCGCCAGATCTACGACCAGAGCGAGGGGCGGGACGGCTTCTGCTCGATCGAGGTCTTCCCGGACGCGGCGCGGGACGCAAATCAAACGCGGATTCAGA
>DASQCG010000051.1:0-5703 GCA_035634825.1 Thermomicrobiales bacterium
TCGGCGGTCAAGCGGGCAGCATGGGCGGCGACGCCGATTTGACGGGCGAGGTCCTCGAGCAGCCGGTGGTCGGCCGGGCCAAATTGCTCGCCCTGGCTCCGGGGCGCGACGACCAGCTCGCCAACTGGCTCGTTCTGATAGACCAACGGCAGCCGGGTGACGCCGACGACGGGCCTCCCTGACGCCGCGGCCGGAATCAGCGAAGCGCCATCCAGAAGCACGATGGCGGCGTATGGCAGCCGGAGCGCGTCGGTCAACGTGTGGACGATGCCGGGCAGGACGTCTTCGTGGGCGAGCGCTCCCTCCAGCCGTTGGCCGAGGCGGGTGAGGACCGCATAGGGATCGTCACGATCGCCATAGAGCAGCCGGTTGACGCCGCGCTGGACGCGATTTCGCACCGGTTGAAAGGCAACGGCGACGATCCCGGTCGCGATCAGGGAGAGGAACAGGCCTCCCTGCTCTCCAATCAGGTTGCCCAAGCCGACCACGATGCCGACGTACGTGGCGATGACCGCTATGGTCATCGCCAGCCAGACCAGCGTGCGATTGAGGATCACATCGATGTCGTAGAGACCGTGATTGATGATCGCGATCCCGATCGTGACGTAGGGCAAGGTCGTCGCGATGGGCATGACGATCAGAAAGGCGAGCAGGCAGGCAATGCCGACCGGTGTGGCGTCGATGTTGCGCATCATGGCGTCGCCGGCAAAGAACGCCGGGATGCTGATGCAGAGACCGAACGCGACCCACTTGGTTTGGCGTCTTTGCAGTGGTGTGGAGACCCGGCGATAGCGGTAAATGACGGCGAAGAGGAGCGACAGGACCAGCAGAATGGTGCCGCCGGTGTTGGCGACTTTCCAGACGATGGTGTTTGGCGCAAATGAGGGGAAGAATGCGAAGCTGAATACGCTCACTACTGCGAAGAACCACCAGAACACGGTCCAGCGGGGTACGAAGCGCCCGTCCGGAAACAGGAATGGGAGGGTGAAGAATCCGCTGATCGCGATCGCTGTCGAGAGCCGAATGACGAATTGGGCGATCGGCTGACCAGGGAGCACGTCGTCGATCGCGGGCGGGTAATTCGCATTGGTCATCGCCAGCATGATGAAGGCGAGGTAGATCATGAATCCGCTCCGCGGTGACCGCCGGATCAACAGCCAGCCGATGACGAGACTGACGACGGTGCCGATGAACGCGGTCGCTACCTGGAATCCGGCCAGGAAGACCGGACTGAGGTGGAGATCGGCGAGGGACTGCCGCAGCTCGACGCGGTCGGACGCGGCGAGGTCTCGCAAGTCGACCATCTGTCGCCACGTTTCCGGCGCACTCTTTGCGCCCGCGATGTTGATGACGATGGCAAACGCTATCCAGGCCGCGGCTGGCCAATCCCGGATCAGCCAGCTCTGGAACCTCGATACCTGCGGCGCGAGTGTCCTTGCTTTCGCCATGGTCGTACCAGATGTGTCCGTGCCCGGCAATCCGCGAACAGGATTGCCGGGCGGCGAAGCCAAACGATAGTTCCCGGCGTGTTTCTACCGGATCAATCTACTTCACTTCGAAGAAGCGGTACATGCCATCCATGGCGTGCGGATACCCGGTTCCGAAGGGCAGCATGCAGGCCGCGAGATAGTGGCCGGGTGCGAGCTTGACGTCGAGCCAGCTGGTGTGGCCCTTGGCTAGGATTCCGACTGCCGCGACTGGCTGGTAGTCGAGGTTGTCGGTTCCCGCGGGCGGGGTGCCGTCCTCCGGCAGGCTGAACAGCACCTTCAGATCTTCTTCGGTGAAGGTCGGAGAGACCGGAACGACGGCGACCTCATGGCTGATCGAGCCGATGTTCTCGACCTTCCAGCGCACGGGCTTCGACGTGATCGCCGCGTCGGGCAGATTGATCTTCATGTCGACGAGCGTGACCGTCAGGTCCGACTCCGGCTCGGGAGCGGAGACTGGATCGCCAGCGATCGTCAATGACATGTTGCCGCGTCCAGAGAAGGGATCGAAAAGGAAGTACCGGCCGGCCGCCAGGTCGATGATTCCGGTCACACTTTGGCCGGCCTTCGGCCAGTCGGGCATGCCCACGAACTCGATGTCGTCCCAGGTGAGCGCATCGGTCTGGCCGTCGGTGCCATCGGTCCGCGACAGGGTATCGAGCCATTCCTGGTACTGCTCATCGGTGACCTGATCCGGGATCCGGCCGAGCCCTGAGTGGCTTGCATCAGAGGTGCCGTGATTGGCGACGGTGACGTGATAGCGCCCGGCCTGGATTCCATCCGGGAACTCGAAGCCGTCGTCCTTGAGGCCGATCGCAAGCGTCGGGAACGTGTTCTCGGCGACCGGTGTTCCCGTGGCGCGGGCAAAGGCCGAATCAGAGCGCGACCCGAGGGTGGCAAGGCAGGCGAGACCGGTGGTGCCGGTCAGGAATGTGCGTCGGTTCATCGTGACTGCTCCTGCTGATGACCAATGACAACAGGAGCCACGCTACATGCGGGGATTTCCCGGCGCGAGAGGCGAGATTCCCGATTGGGCCGGGAACTTATCCCGACTGATCGTGGTGAGCGAAGCGATCGATGGCGTAGGACATGACGCCGTCGAAGCCGAAGATGGAACGGAGGCCGCGATAGGTCATCCCGGCTTTCTCGAGAACGCGCTGGGACGCAACATTCTCGGAGAAGACCACGGCGCTGATCTGGGGCAAGCCGAGCATGTCGAAGCCGTATCGGATCGCGCCGCGCGTGACTTCGGTTGCGTAGCCGTTGCCCCAGGCGAACCGCCCGAAGTGATATCCGACCTCGACTTCGGGACCATCTTCGAGCGGCGAGAGCAAAACCGAGCCGATTAGTTGCGCGGTGTCGCGTACGACAACAGCCCATAGGCCATATGGCCCACGCTCCTGATACCGTTGCACACGCTGCTCCAGCCGCTCACGGGCCTGGTCCACGCTGGCATATGGCTCGCCGTCGGCCAGATATCGCCAGACCTCTGGGTCGCGGTAAATCTCGAATGTGGAGGGGGCGTCGTCCACTGTGTACTCGCGGACGATCAAACGCTCCGTTTCGAATATGAGTTTCGACATTGATTCGCTGCTCCGCCGGGAAACGATACCCGATGGAGCAGCGCAAACGAACGGCAGGCCCGGCAACCGGGTCCGCCGTTCGCTGGTGAAGGGGGAAGATTACGTGCTGGCTGTATCGTCCGTGACACGGCCGGAGTCGGCGTAGATTGAGGCATCCGTGCCGACCTCGTCCACGTCCACCCGCTCCTTGCGGACCGTGCCGGAGACGCGCTTGGTACCCTGAACCGCCTCCTTGTCGATGTCGACCTGCTCGGCGACGCGCACCACCTTGTCGACGCCGACGTCTTCGGTGCGAACGGGAACCTCGAAGCTCTCCTCCTGGAAGGCCATGTCGCCGGTATCGGCCACTTGGTCGACGGCGCGGCGGGTGACCTTGATGCGCTCCTCCGTCACCGGAACGTCGATCTCACGCTCCTCTTCGACCACGTCCTTGTTGACCCGGACCTGACCGGCCTGACGGACGGTCTTGGTCGGGATCAGCTCCTCCTCGCGGACCGGCACACTGATGTGATCCTGATCGGTCATCTCGGTGGTACGGTCGGTCGCGTACGCATCGCGTGTCCGGCCGGTGGTTGCCCCGGTCATATCCGTGGCGTAGGTGTCACGCGTGGTGCCGGCGGCGTATGTGCCGGAGTCGGCAGCGAGATCCGGCTTCTGGTCCCAGCCGCTGTTGAGGGCCGCGTCCTTGGTAACGGAGAGGAAGATCTTGCCGTCGCCCGGATCGTAGTTCGCGACGGTGCTGAAGGGAATGTAGTAGTCACGCGGGAAGAAGAATCCCTTCTCCACAACAAGGTACGTTCCGTGAATATCAGCAAGGTTTCCGACCTTGTCACCGTCGGCCGCGATCACGTCATCGCCGGCGCGGAACTGATATTGGGTCATCGGGGTTTCCATAACAAATAGCCTCCTTCTGGCTCGTTCGCGCGGTCAGCACGAACGCAGGGGGAGACCTTAGCACCGTGCCCTGGAGCGGAGCTGTGACTGGACTACCCCCAACCGCGAGTTCTGTGGCGGCCGCGACAAGGCTGTACCTGGAATGGACATTGACAGGTTGGCGCCGCTCGATTTCGTTGGTGGACAGGGCGGAGATCCAGTCGAAGGCTTTCAGGTACCATCCCGCCATGTGGAGTCCGCAATCATCATTCGTTGACGCCGAACCGGCGGTGTACTGGACCAGCCAGCCGCGCTCGGTGCCGATTCAGCCTCAGTTGCACATCGATACATCGGCCGATTTGGTCATCATTGGCGGCGGCTTCACCGGGCTCTGGGCGGCGATCGAGGCCAGACTGCGCGATCCTGCCCGAGAGGTCGTGCTGCTTGACATGGAGCAGATTGCCTTCGGCGCGACCGGCCGTAACGGCGGATTCCTCGAGCCGTCGCTGACGCATGGTCTCGAGAACGGCCTGGCCAGGTATCCAGTCGACGAGATGCGAACCCTGCTCCGGCTCGGCAACGAGAACTATGCGCAGATCGCCGATTTCATTCGTGCCAATCACATCGACTGCGATTTGCAGGAGCACGGGGTGATCTGGGCGGCGACCGCGCCGTATCTCGCCGAGGCAATCCCGGAGATCGTCGCCCTACATCAGGAATGGGGTCAGGACACGATTCCCTTGTCAGCTGACGACCTGCGAGCCGAGGTCAACTCGCCCGTCTATTACGGCGGGGTCTGGTCGCGGGGTGAGGGCGGACTGGTCGATCCGGCCCGGTTGGCCTGGGGGCTGCTGCGCGTGGCGCTCGAGCTCGGCGTCCGGGTTCACGAGCGGACGCGCGTAACGAGTCTGGTCGATGCCGGAGCACGGGTGGCGGTGCAAACGACGGGTGGCTCGATTCTTGCCCGAAAGGTTCTGCACGCGACGAGTGCCTATCCGGGAGTGATTTCCGAGATCCGGCGCTACGTGGTTCCGGTCTATGACTACGTGCTGATGAGTGAGCCGCTGACCGAGGCGCAACGCGCGGCGATCGGGTGGCGAACCCGGTTCGGACTGGCCGACGGCGACAACCAGTTCGTCTACTCCCGGATGACCGCCGACAACCGGATCCTCTACGGTGGATGGGACGCCGTGTTCCATCGAAAGGGCGTCGATCCGTCCTTTGATCAGCGCGACGCGTCGCATCAGTTCCTGGCCGAGCGCTTCTTCCGCACATTCCCGCAACTCGAGGGGTTGCGCTTCACGCACCGGTGGGGCGGGGCGATCGATACCTGCAGTCGGTTCGCCGTCTTCTTCAACACGACGCACGGCGGCAAGGTCGCCTACGCGGCCGGATATACGGGGCTCGGGGTCGGCGCTTCCCGATTCGGCGCGCGCACGGTCCTCGACCTGGTCGATGGTCTGCAGACCGAGCGAACCGAATTGCGCCTGACGAAGATGCGCCCGGTGCCCTTCCCGCCGGAGCCATTGCGTTCGGCAGTGATCACCTTCACCCAGCGGGCGATCGCCCGCGCCGATCGCAGCCAGGGCAAGCGCGGTCTCTGGCTCAGGACACTGGATCGGCTGGGACTGGGATTTGATAGCTGAGGCGAGGAGTCGAGCGGGCGAGCAGTCGAGCAGTTTCCTCGGAACACGGATAACCGAAAACGATAAACCAAAGACGAGAAAACCACTTTGGAGGCTACATGAGCGATCGCGATC
>DASQCG010000052.1:0-1690 GCA_035634825.1 Thermomicrobiales bacterium
AGGGCAAGGGTAACTTTCTGGAGTTCATCTCAAATCGACCGTTCGGGCTGCGTAATCCGACACATCGCGGGCACCGATTCCGACGCAACGCGGGCAGCATTCCGACGATCGCGGGCAGCCCGGTGAAGGGCTGAGGTCCACTCCCGATCGGCATCCGAATCAGTTGATTCGTACCCCTCAACAAGAGCGGGGACGGATCGGATGCCAGGGACAAAAGTATTGATGAGGAAGGTTCGCGAGGTGCTTCGGCTGAAGCACGCGTTGGGGATGAGCGAGCGGCTGATTGCAGACGCGGTCGGTGTCGGCAAGACGGCGGTCGGCGAGTACCTGCGCCGCTGTCGGGTAATCGGTCTTGGGTGGCCGCTTCCGGATGGGATGGACGATGCTGAGCTGGAGCGGCGACTGTTTACGCCGGCTGGCTTCCACGACGGTCCGACGAGGCAACTGCCCGACTGTCCGAAGGTGCACGAGGAACTCAAGCGCCGCGGCGTTACGTTGATGCTGCTCTGGGAGGAGTATCGGGCTGAGCACACTGACGGCTACGGCTACAGCCGGTTCTGCGATCTCTACGGGGAGTGGAGGAGGCGAATCACGCCGACCATGCGGCAGACGCATGTGGCGGGCGAGAAGCTGTTCGTCGATTGGGCCGGCGACACGATCCCGGTGTTTGATCCCGCAACTGGCGAGGAGCATCGCGCACATATCTTCGTCGCCGCGCTGGGGGCATCGAATTACACCTATGCCGAGGCCCGCTGGACCGAGACGCTACCCGACTGGATCGGCGCGCATGTGAACGGGCTGGCGGCGATCGGTGGGGTGCCGGAGGCGATCGTGCCCGACAACCTCAAGGTCGGCATCACCAAGCCGTCGCGTTATGAGCCGGGCATCAACCGCAGCTATCAGGATCTGGCCGACCACTACGGCTTCGTCGTGCTCCCCACGCGCGTGAGGAAGCCGCGCGACAAAGCGAAGGTCGAGGTCGCCGTTCTGATCGTCGAGCGGTTCGTGCTGGCCAAGCTCAGGAACCGGCACTTCTTCTCGCTCGACGAGCTGAACGCGGAAGTCCGCGAATGCGTTGCCACGATCAACGCCAAGGTGATGAAGAAGCTCGCCAAGAGCCGGCGGGAGCTGCTGGAGACGATCGACCGTCCGGCGCTAAAGGAGCTGCCGAACGAGCCCTATCGTTATGCCGAGTGGAAGCGCTGCGGTGTCGCGCCCGACTATCACGTCGAGATCGACGATCATTACTACTCGGTACCGTTCCGGCTGTTGCGCGAGACGGTCGAGGCGCGTCTCACCGACACCACCGTCGAGGTCTTCCACAACGGCGCGCGGGTCGCGACCCATGCACGATCGAGCGTGCCCAACCGGCACACGACAATCCCTGAGCACATGCCGAGCGCGCACCGGCGTTACGCCGAGTGGACACCGCAGCGCATGATGCGCGAGGCCGCCAAGATCGGCCCAGCGACCATCGCGCTGGTCGAGGCGATCATGAAAGCCAAGCCCCATCCCGAGCAGGGCTTCCGATCGTGCCTGGGCATCATCAGTCTGGCGAGGACCTACGGGTCCGAGCGCGTCGAGGCCGCGAGCCGGCGCGGCAACGACATCGGCGCAACCACCTACGGCTCGATCAAGTCGATCCTGCACAACGGTCTCGACAAAGCCTACGCCAACTTGAAAGCGTCGG
>DASQCG010000053.1:0-3476 GCA_035634825.1 Thermomicrobiales bacterium
TTCCGTCTCGTTCCCGTGCTCAGTCAATGAATCCGCCGCTTCCACGATCATGTTCGGATTGAGATCGATCGAAAATGGCGGCACTTCGTAGAATTTCATCGCCTTGCCGTCCGGCGACAGCTCCAGCGTTCCCTTGACCAACCCCGCCGCCTCCAGGCGCTGCAAGTGCAGGTGCAGGAGCGGGCGGCTCATTTGCAGCTCCCTCGCCAGTTGACTGACGTAGTTCCGGCCGGGAACCAGCGCCGCCATGATCCGTATGCGCTGGGCATTGCCGAGCGCGCTCAGGATCTTGACCAGGTCATCTCCGTTCATTGCCACATCAGCGAGTCCTCCGCACACGTCACCACGACACGTGTAATAAACTACTGACACGTGTATGCGATGATGTCAAGTCGATAGACGGCAGACATCAGAATCCTGCTGTTGATCCTTCTCTACTGGACACTGATCAGTGACCACTGGAAACTTGACGCCATGTATCGAACCTCGCTGCCGCAAGATCCACTTGTATTGATCGCACTCAACCGGGATGTCTTTTTCGGGGTGCGACTGCGCAACCTGGCCAAGGAGCTCGGTTTCGACCTGGTCCTCGCGCCGAATCCCGATGCGGTCGGGCGCGCGTTGCACGAGCACCACCAGACCGCGGCGCTGGTGATCGTCGACATGAACGTGCTCGACAAGGGGGTCGACTGGAAGTCGCTTGCCGGGATCCTGGCCGAATACCCGGCGATCCCCTCGCTCGGCTTCGGCTCGCATACCGACGTCGAGACGCGGCGGGCTGCGAAGCAGGCTGGGCTGACGCGGATTGTCGCCAACAGCGAGTTTCACCGCGATGCCGCGGCACTGATCCAGCGCTATGCCCGGGTCGACGAGGACGACGAATAAACCTTGACGGTCCCGACGCCGCGGCCTAGAGTGTGATTGCCCCGATTCCCCGTAAGGTTCCTTTTGGCTGACCGATGCGCTTCGTATCGGTGGAGGTACCTGTTGGAAATCGAACAAGAATCATCCGACCTGGTCTCCGGAATCGCCGTCGTCGACGATCCCGGCGATACGCAATCTCGAGAACCAGCGACCATCGCGGCGGCGGTTGAGATATTTTTCGGCGATCTCCGGCTTGCCCCGCGCTCCAAGAAGACCTATCGGGCCGGGATCGCAAAGTTCGTCAGGCACCTTGCCGACCATGAGGGAATCGATCCCGACGTCGCGCCGGTCACGATCATCTCGGCCGAGCATGTCACCGCATTCGCAACGCTGATCGTGCCGCCGGATGTGCGCTCGCCGGAAGAGGTCTCGCAGATGCGGACCGCCCAGAACAACCTTTCGGCTGTGCGCAAGTTCTGCGCGTACCTGGCCGCCTACGACCTGCATCCGACCCTCTCGACTGACCGGCTCCGGGTTCGGATTGCCGCGATGATGCCGCGCTTCACGCCGCCGCCGCCGGACGTGAAGCTGAGTGACCTCGAGCGGATTGTCGAATATGTCCGCCAGCCGGAGCGGGACGAGAACGAGGTCAAGCAGCTCCGTGCCTTCAAGGTGCGGGCAATCATCCTGATGCTCTTCCGGACCGGCGTGCGCGTTTCGGAGCTGTGCGCCTTCCGACGCCGCGATATCGAGCTGGCCGATGGGCAGGCGCATGTTTACCGGGCCAAGGGTGGCAAGAGCCGGACGGTCCATTTCGATGCCGAAACGGCCCAGGCGCTCCAGGCGTACTGGAACTTGCGGGGCGACGCGATCCGTGGCGCCGGCGCCGCGCCGGCCTTCAGCGGGCGGGACAAGGTCGGCGATGTCGGCAACCCGATCAGCCCGCGCACGGTCGAGCACATCATCAGTCAGCTCTGCACGATCCTTGGCATCGAGAGCGAAGTCACGCCACACTCTTTCCGGCACGGACTGGCCACCGAAATGGTCCGGCGCCGGGTTCGCGAATCGACGGTACAGACAATCCTTGGACACGCCTCACCACAAACAACCCGCATCTACGTCCACAAGTCCGCCGTCGAGGTGGCGGACGAGTACCAGGACGCTTTCGGGCAATACCGCCCGCCATCCGGGGCCGACTAGCCTGCCGGTGCGTCGCTGGATCATCTGGCTTGCGATGGGGTGCTGGTGTATCACGCTGCTCTCGGCGTGCGCATCCGGCAATGCCGACAGCGCCAACGAGGCGGCGACACGGGAGGCGGGAAAGGCAACCAACGTCGTGGCCAATATCGAGGCGACGCAGGTCATGCGCGAGTTCTTCGATCAGCACACCTCTCCCACCCCATTTCCGACCGTGCTCCCGTCGCTGGCAAACCTGCGCCTGACCACGGGTCTGCGGGAGCAGGATGCGCCGACCAACACCGTGTACACGTACTCGCGCGGATCAGGCCCGCTCTATGCCGATGCCCAGGTGGCAAATGTCTTTCCCGGGCAGCGCGTAATTGCCGTCTGGAGCACCAACGGCGCGGTGCTGCAGACCACCGAGATCAATGTCGAGAACCCCCACGAGCTGATCTGGATCGCACTGCGGTGGGATATCCCGCCCGACGCGCCATCCGGCCAGTACGTCGTCTCGATCCAGGTCGGCGGACCCGGTATGAACGACGAAGGCACGCCGGCGGACGTGACGACCGAGATTGGCTCCCTGGTCTTCCGCGTCAATTGATTCGCCACCATCGTTCACCCAATTGTCCAGCGTGGTAGAGTCCCCGCGGGAAGAAAGGCGCATCTGATCGTTCGCAGCGGGGGCGGGACGCGTCGCGCCGGGAAGGGATCTGCATGGACGGGCAACTCCTCAAGAAGGCCATTGTCGAGTTTATTGGCACGTTCGCGCTGTGCTTCATGGGGATTGGCGCGATCGTCATGACCGGGGGAGACAACCTGGTCGCGATCGCCTTTGCGCACGGCCTGGCGATCGGCCTGCTGATCATGGCGGCTGGCCATATCTCCGGCGGATTCTTCAACCCGGCGGTCACGATCGGGATGCTGGTCACCCGCAGGATCGATCCCTACAACACCGTCGTCTACATCATCGCGCAACTGCTCGGCGCTGTTGCCGGGACACTGTTCATCCTCGCGGCCTTTCCGGAAACGATGCGCGACGCCGTCAACCTGGGCGTGCCCGCCGTCGGCGCCGGCTACTCGACGGGAAATGCCCTAATTGCCGAGATCGTCACAACCTTCTTCCTGCTCTTCGTCATCTTCGGCGTCGCGATCGACCAGCGCAGCGCCAAGGCAGTTGGCGGTCTCGCAATCGGCCTGTCGATCTCAATGGGCATCTTTGCGACGGGGGCGATCAGCGGCGCAGCACTCAACCCGGCCCGCTGGTTCGGTCCGGCGCTGGTCGGCGGTCACTGGGGCGACGCGTGGATCTGGATCGTCGGCCCGATCGTCGGCGCGGTCGTGGGCGCGCTGATCTTCAATGACGTGCTGCTGGCGGGCGAGGGGCTGGACGATGAGCGGCCGTCCCACTTGCGAAACCGCCGCCGCGTGTC
>DASQCG010000054.1:0-5255 GCA_035634825.1 Thermomicrobiales bacterium
AGGGCGACCCCGATTGCGATGGCCCCGCTCCCGGTTCCGACATCGACCACGCGCGCGTTGGGCCGATTTGCGAGCCAATTGACGGCCCATTCGACCAGCAACTCGGTCTCCGGGCGCGGCGTCAGGACCGCCGGGGTGACAATGAAATCGCGACCGAGGAACTCCTTGTGACCGAGGATGTACGCGACCGGCTCGCCGCCCTCCCGGCGCAGAAGTAGCTGGTCGACGGCGCCGATCGTCTCGTCAGAAATCGGGTCACGGAGACTGGCGAGGAGCTGGGTACGCGACAGGCCAAGGGCATGACCAACCAACAGCTCGGCATCGAGCCGCGGCGTGCTGCTCTCGGTCAGGCGTCGCTGCGCTGCCCGGACAGTCTCGGCGATCGTGGTCAAGCCGATCGATCAATCAGCCGCGAGGGGACTGTCTTCGAGACCGGCATTGCGCAGCCGCTCCGCCTCGTCAGCCGCCCGCAGCTCGTTGACGAAGATGTCGATGTTGCCGTCCATGACCGAGGGCAGGTTGCTGGCGTTGACCTTGATCCGGTGGTCGGTGATGCGGTCCTGCGGAAAGTTGTAGGTCCGAATCTTCTCGCTCCGCTCGCCGCTGCCGATCTGGGATCGACGGGCGTCGCCGCGCTCGGTGGACAGCTTCTCCTGCTCGATCTCGTAGAGACGGCTACGCAGCACGGTCATCGCCTTCAGCTTGTTCTTGAGCTGGCTCTTCTCGTCCTGACAGGTCACGACCAGGCCGGTCGGGAGGTGCGTGATTCGCACCGCCGAGTCGGTCGTGTTGACGCTCTGGCCGCCGTGACCGGTCGAGCGGTAGACGTCGATCCGGAGGTCGTTGTCGTTGACCTTGATGTCGACCTCTTCGGCCTCGGGCAGCACCGCCACGCTGGCGGTCGAGGTGTGGATTCTGCCCTGGCTCTCCGTGACCGGCACCCGCTGTACGCGGTGGACGCCGCTCTCGTAGCGAAGGTGGCTGTAGGCGCCCTTGCCCGAGACCTCGAAGATGATCTCGCGGAAGCCGCCGTTGTCGGTCTCGGTGCTGGAGAGGACGTCGACCTTCCAGCGATGCCGCTCGGCGTATCGGGTGTACATGCGGTAGAGGTCGGCGGCGAAGAGAGCCGCTTCCTCGCCGCCGGTCCCGGCCCGAATCTCGACGATCACGTTCTTGTCGTCGTTCGGGTCCTTGGGGACGAGCAAGGTGCGGAGTTGGGTGAGGTACTGCTCGCGCAGGGCCTTCAGCCGCCGAATTTCGTCCTCGGCCAGGCCGGAGAGCTCCGGGTCGGAATCCGAGGCCAGCTCTTCCGCATCCTTGAGCTCCTGCTCGCTGCCTTGCAAGTCGCTGTAGACGGAGACGACCTCCTCGAGGTCGGCCCGCTCGCGGCCGAGGTCGGCCAGCTTGCTCGGGTCGGTGAGGACAGCCGGATCCGCCATCTGATGATCAAGTTCGTCGTACCGGCGTTTAAGTTCCGCCAGTGTGCTGAGAAATGCGCTCATGGTTCAATGTTTTCGTGTTGGGTGTACAGCGTGCGATCTGGCGCACGCGCAGATCACCCTAATGATAATCGACCGCCGACCCGTGCCGATCAGCCGAATCTGGCGGTGGCGAGTGGCTCATAGGTCGCACCCTCGTGCGAGAGGTGGCTGCGATACAGGGTGAGGTGGTCGATGCGGAACGGCTCGGCCAGCTCGGTGAGCCTGGCCTGAACCAGGTCGGACCGCATCAGGCTGACTAGCGCATTGATCTCCGGGGACTGCAAGGGCTGGCGGGCGCGGCCGAGAGTGATATGCGGTTTGAACTCGCGCTGCTCGGTCACAATGTCGAACCCGAGCAGGAACGTCTCGCTCGCGCGGTGAAGGCGACGGAGCGAGGCGATATCGCCGGCCAGGCCGAGCCAGACGATCTGTGGCTTGTTCAGGTTGGGGAAAGCGCCGGCGCCATCGACCTTGAGCGAGAACGGGTGCGTGCCGACCGCTGCTGAGCTGAAGGCAAGCCGAAGCAGCTCAGCCGTCTCGACCGGCACGTCGCCGATGAAATGCAGCGTCAAATGCGCCGCGTTGGCGCCGATCCAGCGGAATGGGAGATCGGTGGCGCGAACCGTGTCAAGGAGCTCATCGAGGACTGCGCGGCGGCTCTCCGGAAAGTCGACGGCGACGAAGAGGCGCCATTGCGCCTCGACAGAATCGGGATCGACTGGGCGTTCTTTCGTGATTTTGCGTCTCTCTCGCGGCATGATAGGCAGTATACGGAGAGATGGAGTCGGACGAGATGGTGACAATACGATGGTGACCGCATATCTGGGCCCGCGCGGCACGTTCAGCGAGGACGCGGCAATCAGCTATGCCGGTCCCGATGGCGAGCTCTTGCCGATGGCCAGCATCCCGGCGCTGGTCGCCGCGGTCGAGACGGGCCTGGCAACGAACGCCGTCCTGCCGGTCGAGAACTCGATCGAGGGCGCGATCAGCACGACGCTCGATCTGCTGATCCATGAGACGGACCTGAGCATCGTCGCCGAATTGATCGTGCGGGTGCGACTGTTTCTGATCACGGTCCCGGGCGCGACACTGGGCGACATCAAGGTTGTCGCGTCGCACTCGAATCCACTTGGCCAGAGTCGCCGATTTCTCGAGCGGTGCCTGCCGCAGGCGACGCAGATTGCGTCGTTGAGCACGGCCGTCGCTGTGCGGGAGGTCATGGAGGCCGGTGATCCGTCCCGGGCGGCAATCGGGACGCTCAGCGCAGCGACGATGTTCGGAGGTCAGATCCTCGCGCACGACATTCAGGATGCGCAGACGAATGTCACCCGGTTCGTGGCATTAGCCGCGTCGAAGGCCGAGCCGACTGGAGACGACAAGACGTCGATTGCCTTCCTGCTCAAGGCCAACGTCCCCGGCGCGTTGTTCCGGGTATTGCGCCCGTTCGCCGATGCAGGTATCCAGTTGACGAAGCTCGAGAGCCGGCCGTCACGAACCGAGATCCTCGAGTATGTCTTCCTCTGCGATTTCCTTGGGCACCGCGATGACCCGGTGATCGCGGAAACCCTGAGCGGGGTTGCGGAGGAGTGCTCGATGCTGAAAGTCTTCGGCAGCTATCCACGCTATCCACTCGAGACGCTCACATTCGGGTCGCCGGGGGATCGCCGGTGACGATTCCTGTCACGGTACCGGATTCGATCCTCACCTCGTACCTGCGAGCGGGTATGGCAAATCTGCCCGGGGCGGGGTTGACCGAGGATCGGTCCGGCTTCCTGGTCGTCGAATCCGCACGGATCGCTTCATTACCAGACCACGCGATTCACCCTGAGGTCGGGATCGCCGTGCGGGATCGTGGCGTCGTGGCGATGCAATCGGCGGTGCGGCCGGACGAGCTGGAGCGGCCGGCGATCTGGATCCGCACCACGGGTCCGACTGCTGAGCTGCTGGCCCGGGCCACGGTCGCGCAGTACTTCGGCTTTCGGCCGCGCGCATGGGTCGATGAGTCCGGCGCGGACGATGCCGAAGTGGTGATCGTCGATGAGGCGACCGCGATTGGTCCGCTCGAGTCCGGCTTTCGTGAGGACCTGACGCGGGCATGGTTCGTCTTGACCGGACTACCGTTCGTCTCGCATCTGCTGGCTGTTCCGGATGGCGCCGACCCTGTGACTGTCGGCGCCGTTGCCCAATGGCTCAGCTCTGGTGGTGGACTCGACAAGGAGCAGCGCCGCGCTGTCCGGGAGGAGATCGCCGCACGTTCTGGCGCATCCCTCGACGACCTCGCCAACCTGATGACGGGAATCCGGTGGCAGCTCGAGCTCGATGACCGCCGATCGGTTGCGGAGTTATTCGCCCGATCCGGGGTGGCCGAACAGATTGGTCCCGTGCGCTGGTATCGAAACGAAAACGAGCCGGAGTAGGAAACCCCGGCTCGTGAGGTGCTGAAAATGGTTGGCGCCTAGCCGGCCGTCAGCGCCTGCGCCTTTTCCCGCAACTCCTGGAAGAGGAGAGTGCTCAGGTAGCGCTCGCCGGTGTCCGGAAGGACGGCAACGATCAGCTTGCCGCGGTTCTCCTCGCGAGCTGCCACCTGCCGGCCGGCGAAGGCCGCGGCGCCGCTCGAGATGCCGACCAACAACCCTTCCGTGAGCATCAGCTCGCGTGCGGCGGCAATGGAGTCCTCGCTCGAGACGGTCACGATCTCGTCGTAGACCTCGGTGTCGAGCACGTCCGGCACGAAGTTTGCGCCGAGACCCTGGATCTTGTGCGGGCCAAAGTTGCCGGCGGAGAGCAGAGGCGACTCGGTCGGCTCGACTGCGACGACCTTGACCGCTGGCTTGAGCTGCTTGAGGACCTGGCCGACGCCGGTGATCGTGCCGCCGGTGCCGATACCGCTGACGACGATGTCGACCGCGCCATCGGTGTCCTCCCAGATCTCGACCGCCGTAGTTGTACGGTGGATTTCCGGGTTGGCCGGGTTGATGAACTGGCCGGGGATCCACGAATCGGGAATATCGGCCGCGATTGCTTCCGCGCGCTTGACGGCTCCGGCCATGCCTTCGGACGGCGGCGTCAGGACCAGCTCGGCCCCGTAGCCAAGGAGCAGCACGCGCCGCTCGAGGCTCATGCTCTCCGGCATGGTCAGGATCAGTCGATAGCCCCTGGCCGCAGCGACCCAGGCCAAACCGATGCCGGTATTACCGCTGGTCGGCTCGACGAGCGTGGTCTTGCCCGGGGTGATGATGCCTCTGTTTTCGGCGTCGTCGATCATGGCGACCGCGATCCGGTCCTTGACCGAGAATCCGGGCGTGAACTCCTCGAGCTTCAGCACGAGGGTGCCGGCCGCGCCCTTGGCGAACTTCGGGACCTTCACGAGCGGGGTATTGCCGATCAGCTCGGTTGCGTCGGCGGCGATCGAGGGGCGATTGCGGCGAACGAGCTTGTCGGCGGTCAGATTCTTGATGGATTCCGGAGCCTTGCTGGCGGTGCTTACCACAGGTGATTCCTTTCCTCGGCGTGTGTGCGTGGGACGCGCGGTGTCAGGTGCCGAGGTTGGCATATGTGGAGTTCTTTGTCAAGAATCGGGAAAGGCCGTCAGGACGGCGGAATCCGGCCGATCTCGCGCTGGTAATCGGCCTCACTGCCGATCCAGGTTGCGCCATCGGCGTAATGCTCTTTCTTCCAGATTGGCACGATCTGCTTGAGTCGCTCGATCGCGTGGCGGGCCGCTTTGAACGCTTCGTCGCGGTGCGGCGAGGCGACAGAGATCACGACGCTCGC
>DASQCG010000055.1:0-5255 GCA_035634825.1 Thermomicrobiales bacterium
CAATCTTTATGGCACCGGCGTAAACGTTGCGGTTCGCCTTGAGCAACTGGCCGAGCCTGGCGGAATTTGCATCTCGCAAACTGTCTACGATCAGGTTCGCAAGATCATCGAGATTCCGTTCCAGGATATCGGTGAGCGCCGTCTGAAGAATATTACCGAGCCGATTCGGGTTTATCGCATCCTCCCGAAGCCCTTGCCGTGGCTAAATAGGGTATTTTCGCGCGCGCGGCGCAGTCCGCGTTTCGGCGTTTCAGCTGGCATCCTACTTTTGCTCGTCGCGGTGGGTGCAGGATCGTTCTATCTGCGCGAGCCGGCTCAGTTGTGGAACACCCTCCTCGGCGATGCAGGACTTCCGCCGCACCCGTCAATTGCCGTTCTGCCCTTTGACGACATGAGTCCCGCTCACGATCAGCAGTACCTTGCCGATGGAATTGCCGAGGAGCTGATCACTGGGTTGGCCAAGTTTCCCGACCTTGTGGTCATGGCTCGGAATTCCTCCTTCACCTACAAGGACAAGCCCACGGACATTCGGCAGGTGGGAAAGGATCTCAGTGTTCGCTACGTCGTCGAGGGCAGCGTCCAGCGCGCCGATCAAAACGTACGCGTAACGGCGCAGTTGATAGATGCAAGAACCGGACGCCACCTTTGGGCCGACCGGTACGACCGGCAGATCAACAACATATTCGCCATTCGTGACGACATCACGCGGTCCATCGCCGGAACCCTCGGCGGATTGCAAGGCAAGGTGGCCCAAGCCGAAATCGAACGCGTGTCCGCAATAAACCCGAATAGCTTCTCGGCCTACGACTACGTCATGAGAGGCTGGTACGAGTGGTATAAATTGACCCAAGAAGGCAATACAGCCGCGCGGGACCTTTTTGAGCAAGCTAGGAAAATCGACCCGAACTATGCCCGAGCCTATGCCGGCCTCGCCTGGACCTATGCCGAGGATTACGACTTCGAGTGGACGGAGAATCTTGACAAAGCTCTTAAACTCGCACTCGAGATGGCCGGCACGGCGGTGCGCCTTGATCCCAATGACTATCAAGCTCACTGGGCGCTTGGGTGGGCCTATCTATACAACCGGGAATACGACAAGGCGGAGGCCAGTTACAATCGCGCTCGAGAACTGAATCCGAACGACGCGGAGGTTCTCGCGGAAATGTCTAACTTCCTCGTCTATATCGGCCAACCCAAACGGGCGATCGACCAGCTGAAGGAAGCAATTCGGCTCAATCCGTTTCACGAGGACTGGTATGTTGAATATCTGGGATGGGCCTATGAAGATGCCGGCATGCCTCAAGAGGCCATCGAGACACTCGAACCAGTGCTAGATGTTCAAAATCCGAATGAGGACCAGCTCTGGTTTTTGCCTACTTTAGCCGCTGCCTACGCCCACCCTGCGGTCGGGCGGATGGACGACGCGCACAAGGTTGTCGCGACGATTCTGTCACTTGAACCAGACTTCTCGATTGCAGACGTTGTGTCCCGGCTTCCTTACAAAACAAAGGAACAGAGCGATAGGTATGCAAATGCGCTGCGCCGAGCGGGGCTGCCTGACCGACGGAACGCGGCGGTTGACGAACAGAGTATTCCTTAGACGCAATTCAAGTTCGCTGAATGAGTTTCTCCACTGGTTGGGATGGTCAACATGATCTGAATATGGTGGGGGACGTCATGGACCAGGCCGATGGTGTACGCGGACGACGAGGCCCCAGGGCTCGGCTCGTGGTTCAGATGCGAGCCTGTCAACTCCAGGACGCCGTCTCGGCAACGCGAAGGGTGAAACCAGAGCCACCTCCCGCATTCCCATCGGGCGTCAGGTTCGGGCATCTGAATTTCCCGGTTTTGCTGATGAACTTGCCGCTCTCACTATCAGCGCGGATCCCGAACAACGCATACATGGAAGATCTGAGCCCGAGCAAGCGGGAGATCTGCCTTGATCGTGCGGTCGCCCAATTTCTCGCGCTTTACAAGCACATCGCGCAGCACGCAGTCGTGTTCTTGCTGCCAAGCACTCCGGGATTTCAGGACCAGCCGTACGTGTCCAACCTCGGACTGGTTTTGCCCCATTGCAAAGAGGACACCGTCATTATTTCGAGATTCCGGTCCGAGCCCCGCATCGGAGAGGAAAGGACGGGCGCCGACTTTTTCAAGTTAATGAACTTCACCGTGGAGCGGCCTCCTGAGACATTCGAAGAAGAGCCGGTCTACTTTGAGGGTGAGGCGGATCTCAAGCACATCCAAGGCAATCTGTATATCGGCGCACATGGACTGCGTACTTCACGCAATGCCTTGACGTGGGCCGCTGAACGCTTCGAGATGGAAATCGTTCCGTTCCGCACGACCGATCCATACCTCTACCACCTCGACTGCTGCTTCCTTCGCATCACCGAACAGGCGGCGATGCTGTGCACCTCGCTTGCCGATCGGATGTGCGTCCGAGCGCTCGAGCAACATTGCGAGATCATCGACGTCTCCGTGGAGCACGCTCGCGCGGGAATCACGAACAGCCTTGTGCTACCGGGAGAGGTTTTGTGCGACTCGGCTCTTATCGAGCTAGGCAAAGAGAGCCCGTCTTACTCAATCGAGAAAGCCAAGATCGAGCACCTCGAGCAAATCTGCTCGCGGTTCGGCCTCACCTTGCGCGTCTTCTGCATGTCCGAATTCTATAAGTCAGGGGCGCTGCTATCCTGCCTAATCATGCACATCAAGCAGGCGACTGATGGCGCATGACGACATTATAGCGACGCAGCCCAACTCTCGGTGAGCACCGACAGCGTGAAGTGAAAGACGCTGCGAGCTTGACGAATTCCGGTAGCGAAATTCTAGAGAAGGTCCTTCGTGCCTTGGATATCGTCGCCGATCGCTCTTTTATAGAACTCCGCGGAGGTGCCGCTGTCTCCCGCTAGGGAGTCGCGCATTTTTTCCAGGCGCTTGACCTCATCGTTCACGGCTCCGTCAAAATCCGCGTCAGACTTGCCGAGGAGGTCGCTATTAACGTTGCGAAACCCGCGGAAATATAACACCCAGCGTGCGCCTGCGGCACTGGCTGACGCCTTCTGTTCCAGTTCATTGAGCAACTTGTTCTCATCCTCGAGCGCTTTCCGTGCATCTTGCGCGACCATGCTGACCTCCCATTGCTTTGGGCAACCGTCATTCGATTGACAACGAACGGCATGCATCTTCTACCGACTGAGTATATCATCTTCCGCGCGTCTTAAGCATACGACAATTCATTTCGTTGCCTGAGAGGCGGCTGCCGGTCAGCCAGGAGCAGATGATGTCAGTCGCTGCGGACCATGCGGAGATCGTGCGCGAGGTCTGCCAGTACGTCATCGACTTTGTGGAGCAGCCCCAGCCGAAACTGGCGAACCTGCCGGTTTGTCCATTCGCCCGGAAGGCTCGGCTGGAAAACCGGATCCAGTATGAGGTGCTGGAGCTGACGCGCGAGGGAGTTCTGGCCCAGGTCCCTTTGTTCACGGCGAAGCCGGAACTCCATTTGATGATTTGCGTCCATCCCAGCAGGGACGGGGTGTCATCCGCGGAGGTCTATCGGCTGGTGGATGTCTTGAACGAGGTGTTGCCGGCCATGAACCTGTCGGCTCTCGGTGGGCACCCCGAGGACCCGTTCAACATCGACGGCCTGTACACGAGACGGGAACCGTACCCCAACGTCCAACTGCTTCGCCTGGACGTGGGAGAGCGGGCCCACCAGAGCCTCAAGAACTCGGGCTATTATGACCGCTGGAGCGAGAGCAACCTCCGGGGCGTCTCTCTCAGACCGGACCAGACCCTGATGCCCCAGATGTCATCTCTCTCTTCTTCCTGGCCAGCGGCGGGCCATCGGCCAGAACGATGACGTCTCCGGGCCGCGTCGCGTTCACCCGAGGCATGCTCCCGCGAAGGGGAACACTGAGTGGGCTATTCCAGACCTGAGCTAGCTGTCGTTCCGATCGAGGGGAAGGGGCGCGGGGTTGTCGCAACCCAGCGCATCGCCTCCGGCACCCTGATCGAAGCGGCCCCGGTTGTGCCCTACCGGACGGAGTGCAAGAGGGATGAAATGCCGGACCGCTCGCTGCCCCCGGAGTTGGCCGATTTGCCCCACGATTGGAACGAGGAATGTGGGTGTTTGGTCTTCGGGGCGATGCAGTTCGCCAATCACTCGGATACGCCTAACGCCGGCTTTACCCGCAACATCGAGGCAGTGACGATGACTTTCACGGCGCTTCGCGACATTGAAGCCGGCGAAGAAATTACAATCGATTATGGAATCCCTCTTTGGTGGGAGTGAACTTGGGCCGGAACGCCAGACTTCGGATGGAAATCCTCGAGGCGCTCGTCTCCCAACTCATTCGCTGCAAACGCATTCTCTTCTCGAACCGATCCCTGGCGCGGGCCCTGCGTGCGGTCAAGCTCCGGCACACGTTCAACAACCTCTATCTCCATGAGCAAATGCTCACCGATGCCGTACGACTGCGTGCCTATAATAGGGCGATTCAGCGCTACGTGACTTCGCAAGACTGTGTTGTCGACATCGGCACAGGCACCGGCGTTCTGGCCTTCTTCGCCGCAGCCAGGAATCCCCGCAAAGTCTACGCGCTGGATCACTCGGAGAAGATGCTGGCCTATGCCAGAGCCACGGCTGAGGCTAACGGCATCGCCAACGTGACCTTCGTTGCATCAAAGAGCCACAAATTTCGTCCGGTGGAACCGATTGACGTGATCATCCAGGAGCAGATGGGGATCGCGCTTTTTGACGAGGGAATGGTGGAAACCATTCTCGATGTGCGTGACCGCTGCTTGAAACCCGGCGGGCGTATCCTGCCTGCGAAGTTCGAGTTTTATCTCGAGCCGGTTCAGTTGCTGGAACAAGAGCGAATTCCATTGATTCAGGAACAAGCACTTCACGGCTTCAAATTTTCGAAAACGTCGATCCCGCCGAGGAGCGCCTACTACTTCCGTGAGATCTATCCAGGAGATGTCGAGTTTCTGCTTTGCGAGCCAGAGCCGGTGTTCACCTTCGATCTCGCCAATTTGACGCTCGAGCAAATTCCGAAGCGGTTCTCCGTGCGCAAGCCGATCGTACGGCGCGGCCAAGCCGACGGCATTTGCATCTATTTCAAAGCGATCTTCGATGATGATATTTCGATTTCTACAGGACCTGACTCTGCCAAAACCCACTGGCCGATGCTTCTCTACCGGACACCTGCCCGCATCCATGGTGCCGGCGAGATTTTTGCGATGCAGGTCGA
>DASQCG010000056.1:0-4013 GCA_035634825.1 Thermomicrobiales bacterium
CCCTCGGCATGGCGAGCGACCAGCGCCCCGTAGCCATCACGCAGCGGCCAGTTCTCATGCGTGTCGCGGTAGGCGACATCGTCGCCCGTGGAAACCTCCGGGATGTCGACACTCCACTCGCCCGCGAGCGCGGTGCGAAGAATCGCGATCCAGGGATCGTGAAGATCGACGACCTCGGCAGCTGAGATGTCCTTACCCGCCTTGCCTGCCTGCTCGATTGCGCCCCAGAGGTCGCCGTAAACGTGCCGTTCGACGTCGGCTTGCTCCGCGCCGGTGATCCAGCGGTTGCCATCGAAGCTGCGGCGCACTGGCTGCATCGTCTCGTAATGGAAGCCGTACTCGTCAGCTATTTTCGCGAACGGGTTCTCGCTGCCCGAATGGAGCCAATGGCATCCGCGGTCCCACGGCGTGCCGAATGTCGTCGATTCCGTGTGAGCACGGCCACCGATCCGATCCATCGCCTCACAGACGATGAACGACAGCCCAAGCTCGCCGGCACGCCGTGCGGCGCCGAGCCCAGCCGCGCCCGCTCCGACGATCACGAGGTCTACTTCTCGCTGAGAAGCCATGCTCTTGCGTTACCTTCCCTGAAATCAGTCGTTATATTGGGCGATTATCACCGCCGAGCGGTGATTCGACCTTGAGTCCCAGCGACTCAGCGATCAGGTTGGCAGCATCTCGACCACTTTGCCAGGCACCATGAACTGTGCCTGCGGCGGTTTGACTCGTCGCCTCACCCGCAAAGAAGAGTCGGTTATCGACGGGAGCAGCCAAATTGGCCCGGGCGGTCAATGCGCCGGGCAAAGGGTAGGCCCACGCGCCGAGAACATGTGGATGAATGCCCCACGTCGCCACTTCCGGCTCTGATATTGTGTCGGCCGCCTCCTCGCCGAAGACAATCTCGAATTGATCAATTACTGCGTCAATCAGTTCGTCAACGCCCTGATCCTCGAGTGCGCGGCAAAGATCGCCTGAGGCGTAGCCAACGACCAGGGGTTGCCCACCCGGAAACACGTTGAAGACAACCGTTCGATTCTCTGAGCGTGTGTAGTGGATTGAATCCGTTTCGCATTCGACGGTTGCCGGGTCGATTCGGAACGCCACCTTGTCCTGCGCCGCCATCGGCAACTGCGCGATCGCAGTCAATTTCTCGATGGGCAAGTCCGGCACAAGATAAAGCTGGCCGGACCGAAGCACGCCGGTGGAAACAGTCACCAGCACACGCCGCGCTTCTAACAAACCTCCCGCCGCTTCGATGCGAATCGGATCGCTACCCCAGTCGATAACGGATACGGGAGCGCTGAGTCGCACCGGGACGCCGGAATACAACTCGTGGACGAGATGCCCGAATCCGTCTGTTACCGGCCAATCACCCTCGAACACACCGTGGCGGGAACGATCGATCGCCGAGATCTGGGTCGGACTCTCCCCGTACTGATGGGTCAGGATCGTCTCGACCATGCCGAGCGCGCCGGACTCCGGATCGATGAGCTCGGCGAACGTGGCGTCTTCGCCGTCTGCGGACAACTCCCTGGCCAGGCTTTCGGCCTCATCGATATCGAGCCAGACCGCGTCGCTCTCGACATCCGTCAACCATCGGCCATCCAACCAATAGCGATCATGGGCCCGCCATTGGCGCAGGACACGCACACCAAGTCGCTCGGCCTCACTGACCAGCGGGTTGATGGCAGGCTGCAGGAGCCAATGCGCGCCGGCATCCCATGACCGGCCATCCGGCCCGGTGATTGTCCTGATCCTCCCGCCGATCTGGTCGGTCGCCTCGAGCACGACGACGCGCAGGCCGAGATCGATTGCCCGTCGCGCGGCCGACAGCCCCGCAATTCCGGCGCCGACGATTGCCAGATCGTAGATGGAATCCTCCACTGCTAGACCTCCCGTCCGACACCCTGGTGCTGCAGCCACGGAATAGCGTCATGGAGCGAGTTCAGGACCGCATCCGGCTTCACCGGGAAGTCCATCTCCCTGCTGTGCAGGTTGGGCACCGCGACGGCATGCATGCCGGCGTTGACGGCCGCCGCGACTCCCGCCGGTGCATCCTCGAAGACGACGCAGTTGGCCGGTTCGATTCCGAGCCACTCGGCGGCTCTGAGGAACAGATCCGGCGCCGGTTTGCCCCGCGTGACGTCGTCGCCCGTAACCTCCACCTCGAACATGCCGCGCATCCCCGCCTCATTTAGCGAGAGCGTGACCTGATCACGAAGCCCGGACGATGCCAGTCCGATCCTGAGTCCGGCAGCATGACCGAACTGAACGGCCTCGATTGCGCCCGGCATCGGTTTGACGTTCCCGATCAGGACATCGCGGCGCATGATGCTGTAATCGGCGATCAGGTCATCGAGCGGGAGCGGCAGACCGTATCCGTCCTTGACGATCGCGATTGCCTCGGGAAGGCGACGACCCAGCATCTGGTCGTGGATGTCTTGCCGACGTTCGACATTGTGCTTGGCGAGGAATGCATCCATCGCCTGATACGCGAGCGGCTCAGTATCGACCAGCAGCCCGTCCATGTCGAAAATCAGCGCCTTGATCTGCACACGGTTCCCTTCCGCGGTCGCCGGCTCATCCGACGATGGGCCCGCGGTATGGTGCCACGATTTCAGTCATCCGAACGCTGATTACCGCCCAGAATGCCGAATCATGCGATGATCAAGTGCAGGAGGGAAACGAGCGATGGTGAATTTCAGGACCGCGCACCCCTGGGTCGCCGCGAGGCAGGACAACGTTCGTTTCGCCGTACAGGCGTTTCCCCTGCCGGACGACCCGAATCCGACCGAGAGCGTAATCGAGGCTGGATTGCTGGCCGAGCAGGTCGGGCTCGACGGCTTCTTCATTGGCGATCATCCCGGTTACCACATCGAGCCGTGGTTGCACCTCTCCAACCTCGCTGCCCGCACCGCGAACGTCCAGCTCGGCTCGGTCGTCAATTGCGTCTTCCACCGCCAACCATCAATGCTGGCCCGGATGACGGCCGATCTCGACCGGATCAGCAACGGCCGGGTCATGCTCGGCCTGGGCATTGGCTGGAACGCGGATGAGTTCGCCCAGCTCGGCGTGCAGTTCCGGCCGGTCCCCGAGCGTCAGCGCGGGCTTGAGGAGGCGCTGCAGATCATTGACGGCATGTTCGGGCCGGAGCCGATCACGTTCACCGGCGAGAGCTGGCACGTGGTCAACGCGCATATCACCTCGCCGCCTGTTCAGCGACCACGGCCGCCGATCCTGGTTGCCGGCGCAGGTGAGAAGACGCTGCATCAAGTCGTCCGCTGGGCCGATATCGCCAACTTTGGCGCCAGCAAGAACACGGGCAACGTATCAAGTGACGAGGCGACGCGCCAGAAGCTCGAACTGATCGATCGGCTCTGCGACGAAGCGGGCCGGGACCCCGCCACGCTGCTCAAGAGCCACTTCACCTCATGGCTGATGCTCGAGGAAACGGATAAGGCAGCCAAGGCGAAACTGGATCGCTATTTCCCCAATGGCCTGACCGAGGAACAACACCGGACCCGGATTTTCGGATCGCCCGACACGGTCATCGCCTATTTCCACGGGTTGGTCGATCTCGGTTTTCGGTACTTCGTTGTTCAGGTCCAGGATTCGCGCGATCTCGAGACGATGCGCTTGCTCGGCGAGGCAGTCGCGCCTGCGTTTGCCTGATCACACTGCCAGGCGGACAGGACGACTCGCGTTCGAGTATTCCCGGGCGACGCAGATATTCGTGTCGGCGATGCAGGTGCTCAGACCGCCGCAGCAGACTGGGCTCCAGGCGATATCATGGCAAATTGACTCGGTGGGGCAGCAGTAGCCGCCCGTGCACGATCCCGCGCAGCAATCAGCATCGGTCGCACATGTCGCGAGGTCGGTCACGCAGGTTCCGCAGTAGCAAAAGGTGCCGTCGCCGCAACATTCTTCCCTGCAGGTACGATCATCCGCGCAGCAACCGTCAGCGGTACAGATGTCGCCCGATTTGCAGCAGACCTCGGCGCCGTCCGCGGCCG